>JABEUU010000207.1 GCA_013044295.1 Candidatus Dormiibacterota bacterium | reverse complement strand
GCCAGCGCGCTGGCTCCCTGGCTTCAGTGAGTGAGGTGATCGCAGTGGAAGGCATCGTCGAGGTGGTGGTCGAGATTCCCAAGGGCAGCCGCAACAAGTACGAAATGGATCATGTGACCCATCGCATCCGGTTGGATCGGGTGCTCCACTCGTCGGTGCACTATCCAACTGACTATGGCTTCATCCCAGACACCCTGGCCGAGGATGGGGATCCCCTGGACGCCCTGGTGGTGGTGGAGGAAGGGACCTTCCCCGGTTGCTCGGTGGCGGCTAGGCCGATCGGATTGCTACACATGGCTGACGAGCATGGCACCGACATCAAGGTCCTCTGTGTGGCCGCCGGCGACCCGAGGTTTGATCCCATCACCGAGCTGGGGGACCTGGCGCCCCATTGGCTGCGCGAGATCGAGGTCTTCTTCGAGACCTACAAGCAACTGGAGGACCTGAAGGAGGTCTCCGTGGGCGGCTGGGAGGGTCGCGCCGCCGCCATGGCGGCCATCGAGGACTGTCGTCGGCGACTGGGCGCCACATCTCCCGGCTGAGCCAGGGGCCTGACCGGGTCTCTATCATGGGTGGTGATCCAGACGGCCGTGGCCGTCCGCGCCCACGCAGGGGGAGGTGCGATGAGACAGAAGGTTTCGGTAATCGGAGCTGGCAACGTTGGGGCCACCACGGCCCAGCGGTTGGCGGAGTTGGATCGCTTTGATCTGGCTCTGGTGGATGTTGTGGATGGGCTGGCGGCCGGCAAGGCCCTCGACCTATCGGAGGCTGGCCCGGTCGTCGGCTACGACAGCCGCGTGGTGGGCGGCACCGACTATTCCATAACCGAGGGTTCCGAGGTGGTGGTGATCACCTCCGGACTGGCGCGAAAGCCCGGGATGAGTCGGGATGATCTGATCGAGGCCAATGCCAGGGTTGTGGGCCCGGTCACCGAGGAGGTGTTGAAGCGGTCCCCGGGCGCGGTCCTGATCGTGGTCACCAACCCGGTGGACGCGATGACGGAGCTGACCCTGAGGGTGAGTGGCCTGGACCGCTTTCGTGTCATCGGCATGGGCGGAGTCCTGGACACCGCCCGCTTCCGTCACTTCCTGGCGGCGGAGCTTGGCGTCTCGGTGCGAAGTGTCGAAGCCTATGTGCTCGGCGGCCATGGCGACTCGATGGTTCCCTTGCGGGGGGTGACCAACATCGCTGGAGTCCCGGTGGGCAGCCTGATCGCCTCGGAGCGACTGGAGGAGATCGTGCAGCGCACAAGGGACGGTGGCGCCGAGATCGTCAAGCTGCTCAAGACCGGAAGCGCGTTCTACGCGCCAGCTGCCGCCAACGCCCAGATGGTTGAGGCCATCCTGGGTGACAGACGGCAGGTGCTGCCTTGTGGCATCCGGCTGGCCGGCGAGTACGGCATCTCGGGAGTGGTGCTCGGGGTACCGGTCAAGTTGGGGGCCGGTGGGGTGACCGAAGTGGTCGAAGTCCAGCTGTCGGAGGTGGAGAGGGCAGAACTCGAGCGCTCCGCTCAGGCGGTGCGGGAAGTCATGGCGGTGCTGCCCTAATGGCGGCCACGCTCGCCAACCCAGCGGCGGCGGACGTGCGGCGTCAGGACCGTTGGTGGCTGTACCCGGCCAATGTGGTGCTCTGGCTGACCATCTTCGGGATCTACAGCCTGTGGACCATCGTCTTCTTCCACAGCGACCAGTTCCATCAGTACCTCTCGCCGTTCTACTCCCCGCAGGTGGCGATCGGGAGGACGCCGGTCTCACCGGCTCTCTTCATCTTCTATGTGCCCCTGGGCTTCCGGGCCACCTGCTACTACTACCGCAAGGCCTACTACCGCTCCTTCTTCTCCGACCCGCCGGGGTGCGCGATCAAGGAGCCCAGCCAGCTGGCGGCGCTGTCACCGACCGGGCGAGGCAGGGCCTACCGCGGCGAGAGCCGGCTTCCCTTCGTGCTCAACAATCTGCACCGTTTCTTCATGTACTTCGCGGTGGGCTTTGTGGTCGTGCTATGGATTGATGCCGTCCAGGCCTTCTCCTACCAGGGCCACTGGGGGATCGGCGTGGGCAGCCTGTTCATGCTGGTGAATGTGATCTTCCTCACTGGCTACACCTTCGGCTGTCACTCGCTGCGCCATCTGATCGGGGGCGGCGTCGACTGCTTCACCTGCGTGGTCGCCGGCAAGCAGCGGCATCAGGCCTGGAAGGGGGTCAGCTGGCTCAACGCCAGGCACTCAACCTTCGCCTGGGTGAGTCTCTTCACCCTGATCTTCACCGACGTGTACATCCGCCTGCTGCAGTACGGGGTCTTCCACGACCCTCACCTGGGCTTCTGAGGGAGCTGGCATGACCATTGAGGCTTCCTACGATGTCCTGGTGTTGGGGGCGGGAGGGGCCGGCATGAGAGCCGCCATCGCGGCGGCCGAGCAGGGCTTGTCGGTTGGCGTGGTCTGTAAATCCCTGCTGGGCAAGGCTCACACGGTGATGGCCGAGGGCGGGATCGCCGCCGCCCTGGGCAATCTCGACTCCGAGGACTCCTGGCAGGTCCACTTCGGCGACACCATGCGCGGCGGCGCCATGGTCAACAACTGGCGCATGGTCGAGCTGTACTCCCATGAGGTGATCGACCGGGTCATCGAGCTGGAGCAGTGGGGCGGCGTCTTCGACAGGACCAAGGAGGGGCGCATCAGCCAGCGCGCCTTTGGCGCTCATTCCTGGCGGCGCCTGGCCCACATCGGTGATCGCACGGGGCTGGAGCTGATCCGGACCTGCCAGGACCGGCTGGTCCACACCGAGGGGGTCACGGTCCACATGGAGACCACCCTGACCCGGTTGCTCAAGGATGGTGACAGGATCGCCGGCGGCTGTGGTTATCAAAGGGCCACCGGAGAATTCGTCACCCTGCGCGCCAAGGCGGTGATCCTGGCCACGGGGGGCTGGGGGCGCATGTACCGGATCACCTCCAACTCCTGGGAAGGCACCGGCGATGGAGCCGCGATGGCCTACGAGGCCGGCGCGGAGCTGAAGGACATGGAGTTCGTGCAGTTCCACCCCACCGGGATGGTGTGGCCCCCGGGGGCCAGGGGCATTCTGGTGACGGAGGCGGTCCGCGGCGAGGGCGGAATCCTGCGCAACAGCGTGGGCGAGCGTTTCATGGAGCGTTACGACCCCGTCAAGAAGGACCTCTCCTCAAGAGACGTGGTCGCCAGGTCAATCTTCAAGGAGGTTCAGGCCGGGCGAGGATCCCCTCACGGGGGAGCGTTCCTGGACGTGACGCATCTGGGCGCGGAGGCGATCCGGCGGCGGTTGCCCTCCATGTACGAGCAGTTCCACAGCCTGGCGGGGGTCGACATCACCAAAGAGCCGATGGAGGTGGCTCCCACCATTCACTACACCATGGGCGGCATCAACGTCGAGGCCGAGACCGCCGCCACCACCGTGCCCGGGCTGTTCGCGGCGGGGGAGTGCGCGGCCGGCCTGCACGGCGCCAACCGGTTGGGGGGAAACTCCCTCGGCGACATCCTGGTGTTCGGCCGGCGTGCCGGGGAGGCGGCGGCGGAGTACGTTCGGTCCCACCCCGAGCTGCCGGTGGTCAGTGCTGCCGAGATCGAGGCAGAGCACCGAATCCTGTTGCGACCGCTCTCCGGTGGGGAGGGGGAGGACCCCTTCAAGCTCCACCGCGAGCTGCAGGACGTGATGCAGTCGGGGGCTGCGATCGCGCGTACCGAGCAATCACTGCAAGAGGCCCTGGAGTTGGTACTCGAGCTCAGAGAGCGAGCCGACCGGATTCGGGTGCCGGGCGACACCGCCTACAACCCTGGCTTCAGCGGGGCCAGGGACGACATCTTCATGCTGACCGTGAGTGAGGCGATCGTGCGCTCGGCATTGGAGCGTAGAGAGAGCCGGGGTTCGCAGTGGCGCCTCGACTACCTGGAGCGCGATGAGGAGCTGGGCAAGGTGAACCTGGTCACCCGCAAGGGTGCCAACGGACAGATGGAGGTGGTCCGGGTGGTCCGGCCGCCGATGCCGGCCGAGCTTTTGAAGTTGACCGAGGGGCAGACCCGGGTGCCAGCCACCGCGGTCGCGGATGCGGCCGATGCCAAGCTCAAGGCCAAGCGGAAGGGAGCGCCCTTGCCGGTGGTCGAACCATCCCCCGACGACGAGCATCCCCGGAACCTTCGGATCACCTACGACGACGGGTTGACCGACCGGAAGGTTCGGATGCGGGTCTGGCGCGGAAACGCCGAGGGTGGCGCGTTCGAGCTGTTCCATGTGCCCCAGATCGAGGGCATGGTCGTGCTCGATGCCATCCACTGGATCCAGGCCAACGGCACCGGTGACCTGGCCTGCCGCTGGAACTGCAAGGCGGGCAAGTGCGGGTCCTGCAGTGCCGAGATCAACGGCAAGCCGTCACTGATGTGCAAGACCAGGGTCGATGAGGTGCTCGAGCTGACCAGCGAGATCGTGGTCCAACCGATGAAGGTCTTTCCCCAGATCGAGGACCTGGTCACCGACGTGAGCTGGAATTACGTGGTCAATCGCAAGATCCAGCCGTTCACCCCGGCCCCCGGCGACAATGCCCCCTTCATCATCCAGCAGCGCGACATCGAGCGCGTCATTGAGCAGAGGCAATGCATCGAGTGCTTCCTCTGCCAGGATGTGTGTCATGTGATGCGGGAGCACGACGACATGGCCCGCTTCTTCGGGCCGCGCTTCATGGTCCGGATGGCATCCCTGGAGATGCACCCCAAGGATGTGGCCAACCGCCTGCCCCAACTCTATGGAGAGGCGGGCTTGGCGATGTGCAACATCACCAAATGCTGCACCGAGGTGTGCCCGGAGCACATCAAGATCACCGACAACGCCATCATCCCACTCAAGGAGCGGGTCGCGGATCGGCACTTCGACCCCGTCCGGGGGATGCTCTACCGTCTGAGGCCGCCCGGCAAGGGCTGAGACTGAGCGCGGCGTGGCTCCAGAGTGGGCCACGCCGGCTCAGCACCGGTCACGTCTGACGTTCGTCGGGGCGCACGATCACCAGCGGCACCGGGGAGTGATGGCTGCACTCCTGGCTCACCGAGCCCAGCAGCAGCGACTTGAAATCGCCCAGGCCGCGCGATCCCAGCACCAAAAGGTCGGCGCCCTCTGCCTGCTCCACCAGGATCCTGGCGGGCTGGCCCTGGCGTACCTCTGTCTTCACCTCGAGGTCCGGCCCGCACCTGGCGACTTCCTTCCGCGCCGCCACGATAGCCTCCTCGGCAGCGCCCAGCAGGGCCCCGACGACATCTTCCGAGGCGATGTCCAACGCGGCCGAGGGGATGCTCCAAGCGGCCACTAGTTCGAGCGAGTCGTGCCTCAGCCGGGCCTCGTCACAGGCCCATCTCAGGGCCGCCAGCGAGTGCGATGATCCGTCCACTCCGACCACGATCCTGCCCATACGGAATCCCCTCCACTCGTGGTCGAGGGGCGGCACGCGTGGGCCGCCGCTCGCTCAACCTCGGGCCATGACCTATTCCAACGACCCTCGCATCATATGGGCCGGGTCGGGCAGACATGTGGCCTGGCTTGGCGAGGGAAGTGGGTGGCCTGGTCAGACAATCCCAAGGGGTGCTGGGCCCGTGGGGACCCCGGAAGACACTCGGCTGATGATCCTGGCCCCTTGCCAGCTGGTGGACGGTGACGCCTGCCACCAGCACTATCCAAGTGCCTCGGTCAGGCTGGCCGCGGCGACGGCCCATGTCGAGAACTGCTTTCTTTACCTTTGGACATCACCTTTGACTGGGGGGAGACGCCGCTTGGCCTCACCCTTGATCAGTCGCGGTCGGTCAGGCCAGGTTGGCCACTTCGGGGTGCTGCTTCGGGCGGCGATGCTGCTGAAGTTAGCTCTTGGGCTCCAGCAGCCGCTGGTCTGGGACCGGGAGCGCCCCGACTGGCGCACACGCCTGGCGCCAAGCGCCAGCCGGAGGCGGCCAGCTCGCCGGCTGATACAGGTTCAGTTCGCACCATGTTGTGGCTCCTCCTGGGACTGCTTGGAATCGGGAGGCCCGGCTTGGCGGCCACCCCTGATCGAGGTTGCTGCGGTCGCCGGGAACGTCGGCTTGCCCATGGCAGCTGGCGTCATCTGCACAGATGGGCCAGCGCGGGTTCAACGGTGTGGCCGGGTGGGCGGCCCGACTGGTAGCGGCCAACTCGGGCGATCCGGGCAGTCAGCGCCCGCGGCTCGACAGTGCCGATCGCCCATGGCGGTGAGCGTTTAGTCCAGGTCGATGGGGACGTCGTCCGTGGCACCGCAGTTAGACTGTCAATCCCTGGGGGCGGCGGCCGGGCCATGGCCTCGCACTCAGCCGCCGACGCTCTTCCGCAGGGACCTCGCGCCCGGGCCCTGGTCGCGCGGTGAGGGTTTGGCCGGGGATGCCGGAAGTCGTCATTCCGGCAGTCTGGCGCACCCGCTGTCGGCTCCTGGTGGAGGAAGTCGGTGGGGCGCTTGGCCGCGGCGGATACGGCGTGTGGTCCAGAGCTCACCACGACCCAAGGCAGGACGTGGTGGGCGTTCCGGCAACTGGGCACCCGGCCGCTCCCCCGGGTATGTTTGGGTGGGCTGGCTGCCGGCCCGACAATTGAGGGGGGCTCAGGACTTTGAACAGGGATTCAGCTCCCGGCCAGGCGGCGCCGCGGGGCCCTGCGGATGGCCGTGCCCACCCTCGCGGGCGCGCCAGCGGCGGTTAGGCCGTGGATGGTGTGAAGTCGGTCGGGGCTGGACTCACCGGTGCGGAGGCCGCCCGCCGGCTGGCGGCGAATGGCCCCAATGCCATTCCTGAGGTTCGTCCGGATCGGGTCAGGATGTTGGCTGGCAAATTCTGGGCCCCGGTGCCATGGCTGCTGGAGCTGGCGGTGCTCCTGGAGCTGGTCTTGGGCGACTACGTCCAGTCTCTGGTCTTTGCCGTCCTGCTGATCTTCAACGCGGTATTGGCGTTCGCCCAGGAGGGACGGGCACAGCAGGCGGTGGAGTTGCTTCGAAAGCGCTTGACCGTCACTGCGCGCGTTCGGCGGGACGGAGCCTGGACGCAGATCCGGGCCGGTGAACTGGTGCTGGGCGACCTTGCGCACCTGCGCCAGGGGGACATCGTTCCCGCCGACTTGAAGTTGCTGGATGGGGCTGTGGAGCTCGACCAATCGGCCCTAACCGGCGAGTTCCGCGGGGTCGCCGCCCAGGCTGGGGCCGTTGCCTATTCGGGGTCGGTGGTGGTGCGGGGCGAGGCCAGTGGGGAGGTGACCGCGGTGGGCACCGCCACTTTCTTTGGGCGCACTGCGGAGCTGGTCAGTACCGCTCACGCGCCGGGGAACATGGAGCGCCTGATCTTCGGAATCGTGGAGGCTTTGATTGGCCTGGCCCTGCTGATCGTGGCGATCGTGGTTGCCGACGGCCTCGTCCGCCATCTCTCTCTCCACGAGATGGTGCCCTTCGTGCTCACCCTGGTGATCGCCTCGGTGCCGGTCGCTCTGCCCGCCACCTTCACCCTGGCCTCCGCCCTGGGCAGCAAGGAGATGTCCCAGCAGAGGGTACTGGTGACGCGCCTGGCCGCCATCGAGGAGGCCGCCAGCATGGAGGTCCTCTGCACCGACAAGACCGGCACTCTCACCCAGAACATCCTCACCGTGGAGGCACTGCTGGCGGTGCCTCCATGCGACGAGGCCATGCTCCTGCGGGCGGCGGCGGCCGCCAGCGACGCGGCCACCCAGGATCCTCTTGACCTGGCGATTCTGGCCCAGGCCAAGGCGCGCCACCTGGCGGAGTTGGGCGAGCGCACCAGCTTCGTCCCCTTTGACCCGGCCACCAAACGATCCGAGGCCACCGTGCATGTACGGGAGGGGGATATCAGGGTGGTCAAGGGGGCCCCCCGCGTGGTGGGCCAGCTGGCCGGTGCCGATGAGGCCTCCCTTGGACCTGAGGTGGACCGGATGGCGGCCTCTGGGGCCAGGGTCCTCGGGGTCGCCCAGGGGCCTGTGGGCGGGTCCCTGGAGCTGGTGGGCCTGGTCGCCCTGGCCGACCCCCCCAGAGCCGATGCGGCGCGCCTGGTGGAGGATCTCCACCAGCTGGGAATCCGGGTCGTGATGTTGACCGGAGACAGCCTGGCCACGGCCTCGGCGATTGCGGCCAAGGTAGGGATCACCGGCCGGGCCGCGCGCGGGCAGGTCCTCAGGGAAGAGGCGGGCAGCGCTCCCCCGGGAGGGTCGGGGCCGACCGGGCGGCCCTGGGATCGGGACGACTGGTACGACGTCTACGCCGAGGTGCTGCCAGAGGACAAGATGCGTCTCATCGCCAACCTGCAGCGGGCCTCGGTGGTGGTGGGGATGACCGGCGACGGAGTCAATGACGCGCCCGCCCTGAAGAAGGCGGAGGTAGGGATCGCGGTCGCCAGCGCCACCGACGTGGCCAAGGCGGCGGCCAGCCTGGTGCTGACCGATCCTGGGCTCGAGGACATGGTGGCGGGCGTGGAGGTGAGCCGCCGGATCCACCAACGGATGCTCACCTACACCCTGAACAAGATCATCAAGACCCTCCAGGTGGCGGTGTTCCTGGGCTTCGGATTGGTGGTCTTCGGCAAGTTTGTGACCACCCCGACCCTGGTGGTCCTTCTCCTGCTCGCCAATGACTTCGTCACCATGTCACTGGCCACCGACCGGGTGCGCTCGCCGCGCCGGCCGGATCGCTGGAGGGTGGCGCCCCTGGTGCTGGCCGGGCTGGGCTTGGCCCTGCCCCTGGTGCTGCTCTCGTTCGCACTCTGGTGGTTCGGGACCACCTACCTGGCCCTCTCCCTGACCCAGATGCAGACTCTGGTATTTCTCTGGCTCGTCCTCTCCGGCCAGGCCACCGTCTACCTGGTGCGAGAGCGCCAGCACTTCTGGCACTCGCGCCCCAGCCGCTGGCTGGCGGGCAGCTCGGCCGCCGATCTGGTCGTGGTGCTGCTGCTGGCCTGGCGCGGCTGGCTGATGGCGGGGATCCGGCCGATCGACCTGGGGGTCGCCCTGGGGAGCGCCCTGATCTTCCTGGTCCTTGGGGACCTGCTCAAAGCCTGGATCTTCCGGGCGGCTGGCCTGCGCCGGTAGGGGGGTGCCGGGGGAGGATTGCCCAGACCGGGTGCACCGCCCAACGGGAGTTCGCCGCGGCCAGCTTTGGCCGCCGGGGGCAGAGCCCGGTCCGGCGGCGGTGAATAGGTGTTTCCACGATGCCCTCGGGCGTCCCTCTGGTGCCAGACTGACTGCTCGGTGGCGGCACGGCATGGCTGCCGCTTCGGGCCTGTCCGGGAGGGGGGATGTCAGCGCCGCATGTGGTGGTGATCGGGGCCGGGTCGACCGGGTCGGCCACCGCGCACGACCTGGCGCTGCGGGGACTGCGGGTGACCGTGGTGGAACGCGGCGAGGTCGCTTCCGGTACCAGCGGGCGCAACCACTGTCTGCTCCATTCGGGTGGACGCTATTGCGTCACCGATCAGGATTCAGCTCGAGAATGCATCGCCGAGGCGCGCATCCTGGACCGCATCATGCCGGACATCCTGGAGCGGAACGGGGGTCTCTTCGTGGCTCTCAACGAGTCCGACCTGGCCTTTAAGGACCGCTTCATGGAGGGGTGCGAGGCCTGCGGCATCTCGGCCCGGGAGATCCCGATCCAGACCGCCTTGAAGATGGAGCCCTTCCTCAACCCCGCCGCCTTGGCCGCGGTGGAGGTGCCTGACGGGGTGTTCGAGCCGTTCCACTTCTGCCTTGCCTTCCTGGCCACGGCCAAGGCCAACGGCGCGGTGGTGCGCACCTACACCGAGGTCATGGAGCTGGTGACGGAGGGCCGGACCGTGACCGGGGTTGGGGTCCGCGACCACCGGTCCGGAGTCAGCTCGACCATCGGGGCTGACATGGTCGTTAACGCCGCTGGCCCCTGGGCTGGCAAGATCGCGGCCATGGCGGCGTTGGCCGTGCCGATCACGCCGACGCCGGGGGTCATGGTGACCATGGACTCTCGTCTCAACAACATGGTCCTCAACCGCCTCAACCGGCCCTCAGACGGGGACATCATCGTCCCCCAGCGCGCGACCTCGATAATTGGCACCACCTCCTGGGTGGTGGAGGACCCCGACCTGATCCCGATTCCCGTCGAACACGTGGCCCAGATGCTCGCTTCCGGGCGGGAGCTGGTGCCGGCGGTGGGCCAGGTGAGGGTGCGGGCGACGGTGGCAGTGGCCCGACCCCTGGTCACCAGGGCGCAGGCGGACTCGCGCGACGTGAGCCGGACCTTCGAGTGCTTCGATCACTCGGCCGACGGCCTGGAGGGACTGGTCACCATCTCCGGGGGTAAGACCACGAGCTCACGAGCGATGGCCCAGCGAGCCGCCGACGTGGTCTGTGCCAAGCTGGCCATCACCGCTCCCTGCACCACCCAGACCACCCCGCTGGCGTCATACCGGAGCTTCTACCAGTGACTGCGGAGTCGGTCGCCGTCGACCTGGAGGTGCTTCGGTACCGACCGGGTGAGGGCTCCCGGCTGGAGAACTTCAGCGTCCAGGTGGCAAAGGGAACCAAGGTGCTTGATGCTTTGGACGCCATCTGGGCCACCCTGGACCATTCCCTGATGTTCCGGAGGGCCTGCCACCACTCGTCCTGCGGGGCCTGCGCCATGCGCATCAACGGGAGAGAGCGGCTGGCCTGCGTCACCCAGGTGGCCGAGGCCGCTGAGGAACATCAGCCGATCCGGGTCGAGCCGCTGCACAACCTGCCGGTGGTTGGGGACCTAGTGGTGGACGTGGCCGGATTCTTCGCTCGCATGACCGCCTCCGACCTGGTGATCACCAGGAGCGCCGAACCCGAATTGCCGGTCAGTGTCGACCCTTTGCCAGCGTCGCTCAGCCTAAGGCAGGTGGTGGTGCCCGAGGATCTGGACCGCTTCATCCGCTTCGAGAGCTGCATTGAATGCGGGATCTGCGTCAGCGTCTGCCCTTCGATGGCAGCGGACGACGGGTTTCTGGGCCCGGCCGCGCTGGCCGGTATCCACCGGACCCGGGAGGCCACCGGGGATGCCACCGAGTCGGCTCATCTGCTGGCTCTGGCCGATGGTGACGGCGGGGTGTGGCGTTGCCACAGCTCATTCGAGTGCACCGCCAGCTGCCCGCAGGCGGTTGACCCGGCGGGCAGGATCATGAGCTTGCGGGGCCAGATTTTAGCCCGGCGCTGGGGCCGGATGTGGGGGAGATGAAGGTGGCCGAAGAAGCTGCGCCCGGGCTGCGCCGACCGAGCCGCTGGCTCGACCTGCGCGGCCGCCACGAGGGAGCCTGGGCCTACGCCCTCAACCGGCTGACCGCGATCGGCCTGATTGCCTACCTGTACGTCCACCTGGGGGTGCTCAGCCTGCTCGCCCACGGCCCCTCGACCTGGAACAGTTTCCTGGCCACCACCAAGGCGCCATTCTTCACAGCGCTGGACGCGGTGGTCCTGCTCGGCGTGCTCTTCCACAGCCTCAATGGGATCCGGGTGGTCCTCACCGGGGTTGGGGTGGCGGTCCGTTGGCACAGGCTCCTCTTCCGGTCGCTGATGGCTCTGGCGGCGATTCTGTTTCTGGTCGCCGGGCTGCTCTGGAGCATCCGAGGATGAGGGCCGGATTTGGGATCGAGAAGAGGTCGACCACGAGCTGGCTATGGCAGGCCGCGACTGGGATTCTGCTGCTGCCGTTGCTGGCGCTCCACCTCATCGCCAACCACTTCGTGGTCGCCGGCGGCGAGCGCAACTTCGCCGAGGTCGCGGCCTGCATGGGCAATCCCGCGATAGTGGTTTTGGAGGTGCTGTTTCTGGTGGTGGTCACCTCGCATGCGATGTTGGGGTTGCGTTCCATCCTCTTCGATATGGGGGTGCCCACGCGCTGGCGGCCGGCGCTGGGCCGGGGTGTCGCCATCCTGGGTGTGCTCACCGTTGCCTACGGGATCTGGCTGACAATCACGATCATCCGCTGACCCGGCGCTGCCCGGATCAGGGGATGCCGTCGGCTGGAACCGGGCCCACGTCTCGCCCTGCTTCCGCCGCCACCCTGGCCGCCACCTCGTCCGGGGACAGGTAGTGCTTTTGCAGCAGTTTCGAGCCGCGGTAGGTCAGCTGAAGCAGTCCACCCTTGGCGCACTGAAGGCGATGCAGCGCCCAGGGCGGCCGGTGGTCGACCGTCGCCCAGAAGGCCTGGATGGGATCCCCGTGGCTGATGCATACGAAGGCCTCCCCAGGGTGGGCATCCAGCCCCTCTTGGATGGCCGTCCGCACCCTTCCGTACATGGCTGCCATGCTCTCGTCGCCCGGGGCCAGCCCCGGCCACAACATGTGGATGATCCACTTCGGGCGCCGCCAGATGATGTCCTGGTAGCGCGTCCCCTGCAGATATCGGCCGAACTCAGCCTCCACCAGGCCGGGGCGTTGGTGGAGGGGGAGGGGGGGCTGAAAGCTCTCCTGGATCAGGGCGGCGGTCTCCAACGCCCGCTGCAGGGGACTGCAGTAGATCGCTCGAACTTGAAGCGTCCTCAAGAACTGTCCCAGGGCGCGTCCCTGGCGGCGTCCCTTCTCGCTCAGACCGAAATTGGGCAGATGTCCGTAGATGACCCGGTTGGGGTTCTCGACGTCGCAGTGGCGCACCAGATAGCAGGTGGTGAGGCGGGGGAGGTCGGTGAGCGGCACGACTTCAATTCTATTCTCGGCATGGGAGTCGACCTGTCAGCTGTCCGAGTCCGGGTTGGCCACCAACGTGAGGGGCGCTCACGACCGGTCGCCTGGACCCGTCACAATGGCGACCGTCCCGCCCCCTTAGCTCAGTGGATCAGAGCGGCGCCCTTCTAAGGCGACGGTCGGTGGTTCGAATCCACCAGGGGGTAGGGCCGGTCGAGCGGGCTGGTCACGGGCGCTGGCGGTGGCCCAGGGAGCTGCCTGGGGGCGATGCGGTGGCAGGTCCGGGATGTATTACCGGTGGCAGGTGCGCTGGAGCTGGCTGGGGAGGATCAAGTGGGACAGGGCTCATCGACCGCAAAGGCGGCTGCGAAGGCTCCCGGGCCGACCTTGCCGGCTGGCCTCAGGTTGGATGGGACGCGCTCGATCACGCTGCGCGCGACTCAGACCAGTTTGCGAGTTCTGGTTCGCCTGTGCGCGGCACCGGGGAGCAGCGTCGAGGGCCTGGACCTGGTTCCCAAGAGCGGCCCGCTGCTGGTCTGCTCCAGCCACCTGTCCAACTTTGACCCCCTCGTTTTCGGGGCCTGGTTCCCCCGGGTGATGCACGCCATGGCCAAGGCGGAGATGTTCCAGAACCGGATCTTGCGGGCCTACCTCGACCGTTGCAACTGCTTCCCCGTGCGCCGGGGCGCGCCTGATCGGCAGGCGATCCGGGCCGCCCTGGCGGTGCTGCAATCAGGGAGTGCGCTGGTGCTGTTCCCCGAGGGTCACCGTAGCCGTGGAGAGGGCCTACTTCCGTTTGAGCCGGGAGCTGGCTATCTGGCGCTCAAGTCTGGGGTGCCGGTCCTCCCGTGCGCGGTCTGGGGGACGGAGCATGTGCTCCCGCGGGGCGCTCTGATTCCCCGCCGGGCCCCCATCCACCTTCGGGTCGGGGAGCCCTTCAGGCCGGCCCCGGGGACGCCGGAGGAGGCGAGCCGGCAGATCCATCGCCAGGTTGCGGCCCTGTTGCCCCTTGCCTATCGCGGTTCAGCTGACTGAGACCAGCGTGATGGTGAAGATCAGGGTCGAGTTGACCGGGATCTTGGAACTGGGGGTCTGGCAACCGTAGCCAAGAGCGGGTGGGATCACCAGCTCGCGGACGCCTCCCACCCGCATCCCGGGGATACCCTCCACCCAGCCCTGGATCACCTTGCCGGCGGCGATCGTAAGCGAGATGGGCTTGCCGGCGTTGTCGGCTTTGCTGTTGTCAAAGACGGTGCCGTTTGACAGCGTGCCGACGTAGCTCACGCCCACCGTCGAGCCCACCGCGGCCGCCGCCCCGGTGCCGGTCTTGATGTCCTTGACCTGGAGGTTCCCGGGCAGGGTGCGAGCCCCGGCGAGGGTGTAATCGGCCTTGGTGGCCGGGTTGACGCATCCGGTTGGAGAGCTGCTGGGAGATGGGCTGGCCACGCTCACCGGCTTGCTGGTGGGTGTTGGCGCGGTGACTCCCGACTGGAAGGAGGCGCCGCACGAGGCCAGGATCAGACCGAGCCCGAGTGCGCCAAGGAGGCCGCCAGAGGTGGCCAGGTGGGATCTGCCAGAGTTCAATTCACCATCTCCTGATGATCGGGGCGTCAACTTCTGCCGCTGGTTGACGGCACTGGTGTGAGGGCGGACGGCGGCGCGGTCACGGCGGTCACTGTAACCGACCGCGGGGAGCTTGTCCTTGGGGCAACTGGTCGGCCGCTGACTCAGGCCCGGTGGTGCCCGTTGCTGGCCGGGCAGACATGGCCGCCGGGATCGATCGGGAGATGGCAGAGGGGGCAGATGGGGCGACCTCCCGCCACCACCAGCAGGCAGCGCTCGCCGAGACGACGGATCTGGGCGATGGAGACCACCAGGCGAGCCGTCCTGAGCTGCTCCACGTTGGCCAGGTCCTCCTCGTCCGGCAGCAGCGAGGAGGAACGCTCCTCCAGCAGCAGAGTACAGCTGTTCGCATCCTCATCCAGGGAGAGCTGGATGCTTCCCACCGGCCAGCCCGGGGTGCCCGTAGCGCCGTGGACGGGCTCAGGCGCCGACCTAACCGGCGCCTCTGGCGGGTCCAGCATGGTCAGGATCTGGGTGCCGAGCTCCTGGAGCTGGACCTTCTCGGCCAGCAGGGTGCAGTGCTCGAACCCGCGGCTCGCCTCCAGGAAGAAGGTCCGCTGGCCGGGCGCACCCTCAACTCCCACCGTGATCACGTCGGCCGGGTCATAGTCGATCTCGTAGGGGTCCATCGGCTAATTGTCGCGGGTCACGGCACCACCTGGTCCGAGCCTCGCCGTCAGTGATCGGCTAGGGGGCCGCGGTTCTCGGCGGCCCGCTCAATGTGGGCGGCAGCATTGACGATCCCCAGGTGGGTGAAGGCCTGGGGGAAGTTGCCCAGCAGGTCCCCTGTCTTGGGGTCGAGCTCCTCCGAGAACAGCCCCAGGTCATTGCCGTGGGCGGCCAGGTGCTCGAAGAGGTCGCGGGCCGGTCCCAGCTGACGTTGCAGGGCGAGGTTGTTCACCAACCAGAACGAGCAGAGCAGAAAGGTGCCCTCGCTGGTGCCGAGGCCGTCATCGCGGCGGTAGCGGTACACGAAGCCGTTGTCGTCGGTGAGATCGCGCTGGATCGCCTGCACCGTGCTCCGAACCCGCGGATCCATCGCCGGCAAGAAGTTCATCATCGGGATCATGAGGGCGGTGGCGTCGAGGGCGTCCTGGTCGAGGATCTGACGGAAGGAGGCCAGCTTGTCGCTCCAACCCCTGGTCAGGATGGTGTGGCGGATCTGCTCCCTGGTCCAGATCCATTCATCCCGGTGGGGATTGTCCAGTCGCAGCGCATCGGCCAGCTTGAGGCCGCGATCCATGGCTACCCAGCACAGAAGCTTGCTGTACAGGAACTGCTGGACGCCGCCCCGGACCTCCCAGATCCCGTTGTCGGGGAGCTCCCAGCTCTTGGCCACATGCTCCAGCATGTTGATCAGGCTCAGGCGCAGGCCGCTGGCCTCAGCCTCTCCGTAGCGGAAGTGGAGGTAGGCCGAGTCCATCGCCTCACCGTAGATGTCGAGCTGGAGTTGGTTGGCCGCACCGTTGCCGACCCGGACCGGCCGCGAGGCGCGGTACCCCTCCAGGTGGTTCAGCTCGCGCTCGGGGAGGTGGGTCTGGCCGTCGATCCCATACATGGTCTGCCACTCGCGGGGATGCTGGCGATGCACCTGGCCGAGCCAGCTCATGAAGCCGGCCGCCTCCTGGTGGTAGCCGAGCAGCTGAAGGGCGTAGATGAGGAATGACGAGTCGCGCAGCCAGGTGAAGCGGTAGTCCCAGTTGCGAGCGCCCCCAATCCACTCCGGGAGTGAGGTGGTGGGCGCGGCCACGATCGACCCCTCAGGTGCGTATATGAGCAGCTTCAGGGCCAGGGCGCTGCGCAGGACCAGGTCCAGGTAGGGCCCGTCGTAGTTGCACTGCCCGATCCACTCCTCCCAGTAGGCCTGGGTATCGGCGAGCAGGCGGACGGGATCGTCATCGTGGGCATAGGTGCGGTCGCCGTCGTAACGCAGCACGATCGCCTGGCGGGTTCCACGCTGCAGGTCGAGTCGCTGCACCAGGGTCGTTCCCGCCTGCTCCCAGGCGCCTGGCCCGTCGCAGTGAATGTGAAGCGTGCCGTGTTCCATCTCCAGGCAGCGGTTGCCGGCGCCGGAGATCTTCACGGCGGGGGAGTGCAGGCCGTACTCGAAGCGCGCGTCGAGGTGCAGGGAGGCCTTGATGTCGGCGTCGGGAGCCTCCAGCAGGCGGATCAGGACGTGGTCCTGCTCCAGATTCTGCTGCCGCTCTCGAACCACCATGAAGTCGGTGACTCGGAGCCGGCCGTGGGGGCTGCTCAGGTTGGTCTGGAGGACGTTGGTGCCGGGCAGGTAGCGGCGGCTGTCGGGGATGAGGCCATCCTCGACCTCGACCCACATCGATCCGCCCTTGTCGGCGTCGAGCAACCTGCCGAAGATCGAGGGGCTGTCGAAGCGGGGCACGCACATCCAGTCGATCGAGCCCATCCGGCTGACCAGGGCGGCGGTGTGCAGATCGCCGATGATGCCGTAGTCGCTGATTGGCAGGTAGCGAGGCCGGTCCAAGGTCGATTCCCTCCACTGCAGACTTGGCTGGGGGATCCGGCTAGGATCATGACGCCTTCGCCGGTTCGGGTGTTGGTTCCATCGCCCCGGGGACGTAGGTGGGTTTCGGCCACTCCCCCCATGGCGGCGCCAGTGTCGCCGGCCGACTCCCGGGCCCCTCGAGCGGAGCGCCAGGGCTGGGGTGGGAGCTCGTCTGGGCCGGCGTTAAGCGCGGCGACACCGGTTGCCCACGCCCGGGGGGCGAGTCTCACTGGGCGGAGCGGGAGGGATTCGAACCCTCGAAGGAGTTGCCCCCTTACGGCATTTCCAGTGCCGCGCCCTCGGCCACTAGGCGACCGCTCCCGGTGTCAGCAGGATTCTAAGGTGCCGGGCCCCAGGGTAAGAGTCCGGCGAGGCTGGCGGCCTCTCCCCAGGGCGGGCGATCCTGAGGTGTGTGAGCATGGCTGCATGCAGGG
>JABEUU010000206.1 GCA_013044295.1 Candidatus Dormiibacterota bacterium | reverse complement strand
TCCTCCTCAATCTGCTCCTGGTGCGCTCGGGCTACCCGCCGGCGGTCATCTATACGCGTGATCGAACTCGGGAGAGCCATGCGCCGTGCCGATGCCGGCGACCCGGGACCGCTCGGCGAACTGATCGCGCGTGCCGTCACCGACAACCTCTACCGGTTCGTGGTGCCCGCCGTGGCAGGACCCAATCGTCTGGTGCCGCTCGCCTCGCTCGCCAGCCGGGAGCACAGCCTGGTGAGTCTGCGGGTGGCGATCGAGCGCGGCCGGCTCAAGGGTCAGGGGAGCCCGGATGGGCGGTGGCGCAGCACTCGCACCTGGCTGGCCGAGTACCTGGCCAGCAGGTATCGGAGCCATTCCTGGCGACTGACCGGAGCCCCACCCGCCAGCTCCGATCACTTCCGACGGGGGTGGCATGGGCCCGTCGACGGCGGGTCATCTGGCCGATCTGTCCAGTACTGTAAGGCGAGCCTCCGGCCCCTCCCTGACCGGTCAGGGAGGGGCCGGCCGGCGAGCAGGTCTGCCCGGCCTGGGTGCCACCCAGCCGCCGGTGGAGAGCGGTGACCAGTTCTCCCCCAGCGCCCGGTCGCGGCCCTGACTCCGAGGCGACGGTGGGGATGAGCCAGAGGCCGGCCGGCGGGGACTTCGTGGGAGGCGCTTTGGCCGCGCCCATTTGGTGGGCCGGGCCAGCTCGCTGCCAGATGGCAGCCCGGCACCTTGCCGCCTGGTCCCTCCGGCCCCGGGTCCTGCCCCGGGGCGGACATCACGCCCCAGTCGCGGCGGTTGCCGGGCCGGGGGACGCCGCGGGCAAGGCGAGCGGCCTCATCGGCGCGGGAGCTGCCAATTCAGGTCCACACCGGCTGGCCGGTCGGGCTTAGGGCCCGGCTCGCCCTCCTCCAAGAGCAAGGGGTCGGCCCCGAGCCCCCGGTCCAGATCCACCGGCAGCAGGGATGAGTAGGGGTCGAGGGGCGGCGGTGCCCCAGCTGCAGCGCGACCAGCGCCAAAGGAACCCCCGCGCTCAGCCAGCGGGCCGCGCAGGAGTGGCGCAGCCGGTGGGGGGTGACCGGTTGAAGGGCAGGCCCTGGATCAGACGGGACCCGAATTCAGCGTCCGACATCGCCAGTTGGCGATCGGCCCAGGGGTCGTCCTCCACGAGGCCGGCCGACATGGTGCGCAGCTGCCGCAGTGTGATCGCTGCGGAGTCCAGGGTCGGGACCTGGCCCTCGAGCTCTGGAACGTACCTGGCCACCGGATCGTCGAGGGCGATCCGGCCCTCGTCCCTGAGCATGAGGACGCAGGCGGCGGTGATGCTCTTGGTCATGGAGGCGATCCGAAACACCGTGTCCGGGCCCACCTCGGCGCGGGCGCCGGCCAGGCGGTGGCCGGCGCCACCGGCATGGCTGAGCTCTCCGTCGATGACGCTCCCATAGGCGATGCCGGGGGCGCGCACCCGGTCGCGGAACTTGCTGAAGACAGCGTCGACGGCGGGGTAGGCGCTGGCCAGCAGGCGCCGCCGCTGCGGATCAGCGAAGCTCGCAAGTGTCGGGTCCGGCTCTGCTGCTTCGTGACCGAGCGGTCGTGGCCCGGGGTCCCGATTGCTCACGGCCGGAAAGCTAACAGGTCGAGAGGGGCGGTCACCTCCGGGGCGGGCCCTGGGACCGGGGGGCCGAGTCCCGGCGCCCGGCCCTCCGGGTCCGCGGCACCCATGCCGCCGCAGACGCGGACGCGGCACCAGGTGGCACAGGAGGCATAGCGTCTGATAATCTAACGATCGTGCGATCAATGCCCGAACGTACCGGCGGTCCTTCTGATCTGGAGCATGCTCTCCATGAGCAGTTCGCCCGGGTTGCCAAGGCGCTGGCCAGCCCCGCGCGGGTGGCGCTTGTCGACGTCCTGTGTCAGGGCGAGCGCAGCGTAGAGGCGCTCTCGTTGGCAGCGGGGCTCGGTATGAAGAACACCTCCGCCCAGCTGCGGGAACTTAGGCTCGTCGGCCTGGTGGAGGCCCGCCGCGAGGGGACCCGTGTCTACTACCGCGTGGCCGAGGAGGCCGTGTGCGTCTTCCTGGGCCAGCTGCGCCACCTGGCCCGGCGCCGCCTGGCGGAGGTCGACCGCCTGGTGCGGGACCACCTCGAGCTCTCCGGCGACCTGGAGCCGGTGCGGCGCGTGCAGCTGCTCGAGCGGGTGGCGAGGGGTGAGGTGGTGGTGTTCGACGTGCGGCCTCGCGAGGAATACAAGGCCGGCCACATCCCAGGTGCCCGCTCGGTGCCGCTGGAGGAGCTCGACTCTTGCCTGGCCGGACCTCTGGGTGATGTGGAGATCGTCGCCTACTGCCGTGGCCCCTACTGTGTCCTCGCTCCGCAGGCGGTCAGTGCGTGCCGGGCGAGGGGGCTGCGCGCCCGGCGCTTGGAGGACGGCTTCCCCGAGTGGCGCTTGGCCGGGTTGCCAGTGGCCCTGGGAGCGGAGGAGGCAGCATGACCAAGGTCCTTGTGATCCTGAACGACCCCGCCTACGGCACTGAGCGCTCCTACAACGGTCTGCGCCTGGCCGGGGCGCTGGCGCGGCGCGACGGTGTTGAGGTTCGGGTTTTCCTGTTCGGGGACGCGGTGGGCTGTGCTGTCGCCAACCAGAAGGTGCCCGACGGCTACTACCACCTCGACCGCATGGTGGCCGCGGTGACCCACCACGGCGGAGAGGTCGGCTGCTGCGGCACCTGCATGGATGCGCGTGCCGTGGGCGAGGACACGCTCGTCGAGGGGGCCCGGCGCGCAACCCTTGAGGAGGCGGCGGACTGGACGCTCTGGGCCGACCGGGTCGTGAGCTTTTGAGGACCCCGGGCGCCAATCGCATCGCCGACGTGCCCCTAGCCTGGGACCGAGTTGGGCGGGCGAGCAGGGGGCTTCTGCCATGGCCGTGAGGGTGGTGATCATCGGGGGTTCGTTCGGGGGACTCACCGCCGCCTGTGAGCTGCGGCGTCAGATGGGGCCAGATCGGGTCGCGATCACGGTCATCGCCAAGGAGCGCCGCTTCACATTCGTGCCCTCCCTCACCTGGGTCGCGACGGGCACCCGGTCCGTGGAGCAGATCTCGTTCGACCTCGCCCGGCCCCTCGCCGCCGCTCAAGCGGCCCTGGTGCAGCAGACGGTGGTCGGCATCGATCCCGAACGCAAGGTGGTCGACACCGATCAGGCGGAGCATCCCTACGATTTTCTGGTCGTCGCGACCGGGCATCGCAGCGCCAACGAGGCGGTGCCGGGCCTGGGCCCGGTCGACGGGCCAGGGCACTCCCCGATGTCGGTCCCCGAGGCGGTGGAGCTGGCTTCCGCGGTGGGCGCCTTGGTGCGAGCGCCGGGCCCGGTCGTGGTGGGGGCGGCTCCGGGCGCGAGCTGCATCGGGCCTGCCTACGAGCTCGCCTTCGAGCTGGACCACCTGCTGCGAAGGCGGGGACTGCGGCACCGAGTGCCGATCAGCTTCGTCACCCCCGAGCCGTTCCTTGGGCACATGGGCATGGGCGGGGCGGGGAAGATCCGCCAACTGCTGGAAGGCGCCTTCGAAGAGCGGGACATCTCGTACCACACCTCGGCGGCGGTCACCAAGATCACCGAAGGCGTAGTCGAGGTGGGGGGATCCGGGCCCATTCCCTCAATCCTCTCCATCGTCATCCCCCCTCTCGCCGGGGTCGCGGCGGTCGCGGCCACTCCTGGGCTCGCCAACTTGAAAGGGTTCATCCCCGTCGATGACCACTACCGCCAGCCGAGCCTGGATGGCGTCTACGCAGTCGGGGTGGCGATCGCCCTCCCTCCGGTGGAGGAGACGGCGGTGCCGGTCAACTTCCCGAAGACTGGGCACATGACCGAGCAGATGGCGGTGATCGCGGCCCGGGACATCGCCGCGCGGATTGAGGGACGCGAGGGGTCAACCGCCGAGCTCTCCGCCCGCTGCGTGCTCGACATGGGCGACCGGGGTGTCTACCTGGCCGTCGACCCGGTGCGCCCGCCCCGCAATCGAATCCCGACTGTGTCCGAGGGACGCCGGTGGCTGCTCGCCAAGCGGGTCTTCGAGCGCACTTATCTGTGGCACGCACGGCGCGGCCGGCGCATGCCCACATCTCTGGGGTGGTGACCGGTCCCAGGGAGGAGCCGCAGGGTTCACCTGGATGCTCCCATGGCTTGTCAAGCCCTCCGACGAGATCGATGACGGCCACAGGCTCGTCGCCATGCGGGCAAGGTCTGCCCAGCCCGATGCGCCTCATGAAAGTTTGGCAATTCTTGCGGGACGGCTCCCCGACGGACCTCTCTCCGCGGTCGCCGCGCTTCTAGACGGTCAGTGCGCGGCGCGGAGTGCCCGGGGGAGGGCAATCGGGATCCGCAGGGTCGTCCCAGGCGACCAGGACCGAGGTGTCGAGCAGCCCCGCCGCCACCGTCAGCGGTCCTGGTCCGCCAGGTGCTCCAGATCGGCACGGAACGCCTCATCGTCGATGTGG
>JABEUU010000205.1 GCA_013044295.1 Candidatus Dormiibacterota bacterium | reverse complement strand
TCCCAGCCAGCTATCCAGGGGAGGTTGCCACCCGCTACCGGTACCGGGACGGGCGCGGCGAATTGGGGATGATCACCTCGGTGAGTGCCCCCTTCTGCCAGGGCTGCACTCGACTTCGGCTCGCCGCGGACGGCAGACTGCACACCTGCCTCTTCTCCAGGGGCGGCTTGGATCTCAAACCGGTGCTGCGGACCGGGGCCGGGGACCAGGAGGTCAGACGGGTCATGAGTTCGCTGTGGCGCGACCGTCGTGATCGCTATTCGGAGGAGCGAGGACAGGTACCCCCACCGGTCGGATCTGGGAAGGTGGAGATGTCCTATCTCGGTGGCTGACCGGGCATAGCTCGTCGGTCGGGCGGGTCCTGGAAGAGGTAGCCGACTCCGGGCATGGTCAGGATCAAGCTGGGCGACTCTGGGTGCTCCTCCAACTTGGCGCGCAGGCGCTGGACGATGGTGCGCACGTAGGCGTGCTCGGAGGTGAAGCCGGGGCCCCACACGGCGGCCAGGATCTCGCGGTGAGTCCTGACCTTGCCGCGGTGTCGGATCAGGTCCTGGAGCACTCCCTTCTCCATCGGCGTGAGTCGGATGGGCACGCCGCGCACGAAGATCTCGTTCGCGCCCAGCTCCACGCGGATCGACCCGAGGTCGACGGTCAGGTCTCCGGGGTCGGGGTCGTGGCGCCGGAGCCGCGCCTCCACCCGTGCCAGCAGCTCCGAGGTGCCAAATGGTTTGGCCAGGTAGTCGTCGGCCCCGGCGCGCAGGGCCGACACCTTGTCGGCCTCCTGGCCCCTTGCGCTGACGACCAGGATTAGGGGCATCTGGTCCCATTCCCTGATGGTGTGCAGGACATCCATCCCATCCATGTCAGGAAGGCCCAGGTCCAGGATCACGAGGTCGATATGAGATGCCCCAAGTGCGCCCATGGCCCCCCTCCCATCGGCGACGCTCTGGACCCTGTAGCCGGCACCCGTCAGGGTGTCGCGGAGGAAGCGGCCGGTTCCCGGATCGTCCTCCACCACCAGAACCGTGGCGCTACGACTGCCCTGGCCGCTCACGACTCAATCACCGCAGCAGCGGATCCATCTGATACGGGAGCGAGGGGGACCAGGAGGTGCAACTCCGTGCCACCTGAAGCCGGGCTGTCGACCCAAAGGGCACCTCCCATCGCCTCGGCCATGCCCCGACTGATCGCCAGGCCGAGCCCGAGGCCCCCCGACTTGTTGCCGGCGGAGTAGCGTTCGAAGAGTCGCTCTCGGACCTGGGGCGGGATGCCGATTCCCCGGTCGCGGACCAGGCACTCAGCCGCAGTGCTTCGAAAAGCCGACGGCGAGTGTACAACCACTTCTGACCTATCGCAGCTGGCGTGCGCCCTCACGTTCCGGAGCGCATTGTCCAGGATTTGCTGAACCCTGTCCCAGTCGGCCACGACCAAGACCGGGCCGTCGGGCACCGCCACGGCAACTTGAATGTCGTGGCTCCAGCGGATGCCGGCCTCGCGAGCCGCTTCGCCAAGATCCATGACCTGGCTCTCCACGTGCAGCTGGCCGCTCTCAATCCTGGCCATCTCCAGGAGGTCACCTATCAGGCGATCGATCCTGCGTGCTTCGCCCGCGATCAGAACCGGGTAGTCAGCCAGCTGACCCTGGTCGGCCCCGGAGCCGTCGGCCAGAGCCGTGCTGTACCCGAGGAGGGCGGCGAGCGGAGTTCGGAGTTCGTGGCTGACCGTTGCCAGGAGGTCGCGCCTGAATGTTTCCGCTCGCTGGGTGGCGGCCAAGGCGGCCTCCGTGCGCGCCAGCTCGGTGCGGGCCTGCAGGCTCTGCTTGAGCGCTGTCTCCGCGTCCCGCAGGGAGAGGTTCCGACTCTCCAATTCCCGGGCGGTCGACTGGAGCGCCAGCAGATGGCGTCGTCGCCTGGTGCTCAGGGCTGCCACGCCCAAGCACACCAGTAGGAAGATTACCCAGCCGACCGTCTGGTCAGTGGAGTAGATCGTCAGATGGCCGACCGGGGGAAGGAAGTAGTAGTCAACCAGGAGGGCTGAGGCCACCGACCCGGCCAGGGCGGCCGAGAACCCGAAGGCGCTCGCCGCCAGGGTGACCACCGCCAAGTAGAGGAAGCTGTAAGCCTGTGGCTGGTGGGGCACGCCTAGCCGAACCAGCAGGGCGGTGAGGAGGCTCAGTCCCAGCAGAGTTGCCAGACTTCCGAGGATCGCAGGCCGCCAGCCGGGCCGCGGCCAGTCTCGAACCGTCGAGGGGCCGACCGGTCCCGAGCCGGGCGAGCGGAGCTTGAGGATGGATCTCACTAAAGTCTCTTCGTGGATGGTAACAACCGTAACTCCGCCGACCGATTGGCGGGCCTGCCGGGGGGCTCGTCGGGGCCGCTGGCTGTCTCCCAGTGGAGCATTGACGGGGTGGAGCCCCCTCGGAGCTGCTGGGTGAGACCAGGCGAGCTGACGGTCTTCCTGGGGTCCGCGCCTGGCGTGGGGAAGACATACTCCATGCTCGAGGAGGCGCGCCAGCAGCTGGCGCATGGGACCGACGTGGTGGTGGCCTGGGTTCAGACCTATGGTCGCCCGCTCACGGAACTCGCCCTTCAGGGGCTGGAGCGCATTCCGCCTTCCATCGTCGACTATCGGGGCATCAAGCTGGAGGAGTTGGACGTGGCCGCCACCGTGGCCCGCCACCCGGAGCTGGCATTGGTTGACGAGCTCGCCCACACCAATGCGCCGGGCAGTCCCCATGAGAAGCGTTGGCAGGATGTCGGAGCCATCCTAGCTGCGGGCATCGATGTGTGGAGCACCGTGAACATCCAGCACATTGAGAGCCTCCGCGACGTGGTCGAGCAGGTGACCGGAGTGGCAGTCCGCGAGACTGTCCCCGACTCTGTGCTGGACTCCGCCAGGGAGCTGCGCTTGGCAGACATCACTCCAGAGGCGCTGCGCAAGCGCATGCGACACGGGAACATCTATCCCCCCGAGCGCGTGGAGGTCGCCCTGCAGAGCTTCTTCCGGGAAGGCAACCTCGCCGCGCTGCGGGAACTGGCGCTCCTATATACCGTTGAGCACCAGCGCGCCCAGGCGGCCACCCAGACGGCCGTCTCCTCCCACGATCGGGTCCTGATCCTGGCGCCGTTCGACCACACGGCCCTGGGGCTGATCCGACGCGGTGTGAGGATGGGCCGGCGCCTCTCGGCCCCGGTAACCGTTCTGGCTCTGGAGGGGCGGGATCAGGATGCTGGTCTGGTCGCCAAAGCCGGCGTTCTGGCCGAAGACCTGGGGGCAGAGTTCCGCCGCTGCCCGGCAACTGGCTCGGTCGACTTGATCGTGGAGGAGATCACTCGTTCCGGGGCTACGGACCTGGTGGTGGCGGCCCCGATGGGATCGAGAGCAGACTCGCGACAGCAGGCCCTGCTGGTCCGGCTGCTGGACAACCTGGGGGAACGCCACCTCCACGTAATCGGGCGACGCCTGGGAACCAGGCCGTCAGGAGACTTAGAGCGGCGGCCTGACCCGGGCTCGCTGCTGACTTCCGAGGCCAACAGGGGAGTTAAGGGATCCCTGCGGCTGTACCTGGGGTACGCGCCCGGAGTCGGCAAGACCACTCGGATGTTGGAGGAGGCTGGCCG
>JABEUU010000204.1 GCA_013044295.1 Candidatus Dormiibacterota bacterium | reverse complement strand
TAGAAGATGGTGAGCATGGCCGTGATCAGAGCGGCTGACAAGGAGCCGTGGCTGGCCAGCAGAT
This sequence comes from Candidatus Dormiibacterota bacterium, assembly GCA_013044295.1. Lineage (GTDB taxonomy): Bacteria > Chloroflexota > Dormibacteria > Aeolococcales > Bog-877 > AG-12. The sequence goes on along the minus strand of JABEUU010000204.1, from coordinate 5,268 downwards.
CTGCCATCACCGGGACGAAGAAAACCGTCCCATCGTTGACGAAATGGGCCAGCGAGGTGGTCGCCAACACGGCCATGCGACCGCTCCTGGGGCGCCGACCAGAACTGGCCGGGCCCAGCGCGGGGGCGGGATCAGTGGTGGACATCTAAGCCACCGCGTCCCGTGCCGCCAAGCGCGCCGTCCCCAGCTTCGACATCTCGCCTCCCCGGCCAAAATTGCAACCACCCGCACCGGAGCACCAGCTACACCAGACAAGGGGCGGAGAGCCGCACGGGCTCCAATCAGATTGTATACCTCACTACATCATTCGGCCTGGCGCAACTTCGGGGCCGATCTCGGGAAGCTCACACTGAAAGGTCGGTCCGTTGGACGGTGGCAACCACCAGAGGCCGGATACGGTCCCGCGGCGGGGCCATGGTCCCGAACTGCACACCTGCCAGCAGCTTCGATCTATACTCGATTTTCAAACTTGGATGGAGGTGCAAGCGATGGCTGGTATGACCAGGCTGACCACCCCGCTGGTACGCGACGGCGGACGGTTGCGCCCGGCGAGCTGGGATGAGGCGCTCGACCGCGCGGCGACTGCCTTCGCCGCCGCCCGAGATCAGGGGGCGACCACCTCGTTTGGAATGTTCAGCTGCTCGAAGGCCACCAATGAGGTGAACTTTCTGGCCCAGAAGTTGGTCCGTTCGGTGCTGGGCAGCAACAACATCGACAGCTGCAACCGAACTTGACACGCCCCTAGCGTCGCCGGTCTGGCGGCAGTGTTCGGGGCCGGGGGGGGCACCAGCTCCTACCGGGAGGCCGAGGAGACCGATCTGGTGATCCTTTGGGGGTCCAACGCTCGGGAGGCCCACCCCATCTTCTTCCACCACCTGCTCAAGGGCGTGCATGCGGGGGCTAAGTTGTACGTCGTTGACCCCCGCCGGACCACCTCCGCCCAGTGGGCGGACGTCTGGATGGGCCTCGAGGTGGGGTCGGACATCGCTCTGGCGAATGCGGTGGGGCGCGAGATCATCCATGCCGGGCTGGCCAACCAGGAGTTCATCGCTCGAGCCACCAGCAACTTCGAGGCCTACGCCGCTGCGGTGGAGCCCTGCTCCTTGGAGTGGGCCGAGCTTCAGACCAAGGTCCCAGCGGAGGCGATCCGTGAGCTGGCCCACGACTACGCCCGGGCGGACCGAGCCCAGCTCTGCTGGACGCTCGGGATCACCGAGCACCACAACGCCACCGACAACGTCTTCGCCCTGATCAACTTGGCGTTGCTGACCGGACATGTCGGCCGCTGGGGATCTGGGCTGGTTCCCCTCCGAGGCCAGAACAATGTCCAGGGCGGTGGCGACATGGGAGCGATCCCGAACAAGCTCCCTGGTTTCCAGGATGTCGCCACCAATCTGGATGCCAGGGCCAGGTTCGAGCATGCCTGGGGCGTGAAGCTGGCCCCCAAGGCGGGCTGGCACCTGTCCCTGATGTTCGAGGCGATGGAGCGCGGCGAGTTGACCACCGCCTATGTGCTGGGAGAGAACCCACTCCGCTCTGAGGCTGATACCGAGCGGACGAGACGGCTGCTGGAGGGCCTTGAGCACCTGGTGGTCCAGGACATCTTCCTGAGCGACACCGCAGCCCTCGCCGAGGTGGTGCTGCCCGCCACCGCCAGCTGGTCTGAGGCAGAGGGAACCGTGACCTCCAGCGAGCGGCGGGTGCAACGCGTGCGGAGGGCACTCGAGCCCCCGGCTGGGGCCCGGGATGACATCGAGATCCTGACTGAGCTGGCGCGCCGCCTCGGCACCGACTGGGGTCAGCCCACGGCGGAGCAGCTCTGGGACGAGCTGCGCTCGCTCTCGCCAATGCACGCGGGCATGAGCTATCGGCGGCTGGAAGAGCTCGGCGGCCTGCAGTGGCCGTGCGTGGACGAGCAGGACCCGGGCGCCGCCTTCCTTCACGGTCGCCTTTGGGAGGAGGACCCGACGCGCCGCGGCGCACCGGCTCCGTTCACACCGGTCGTGGCCGAGGGACCCGTCGATAAGCTGAGTGAGGACTTCCCCATGCGCCTCACGACCGGGAGACGGCTCGACTCCTTCAACACCGGGGTCCAGTCGTCCCAGTACTCCACCCCAATCCGGCGGCCGGAGACGCTCAACCTCTCGCCCGAGGACATGGGGGCACTTGGCCTGAGCGATGGCGAGCGGGTCCGGATCTCGTCGCGTCGAGGATCGGTCGAGGCGCCTGTCCTAGCCGACCCATCACTGCGCCGCGGCCTGGCCTTCATGACCATGCACTTTCCAGAGCAGGTGGCCACCAACCGTCTGACCCTGGATGCCTGGGATCCCCTTTCGGGGACGGCGGAGTTCAAGGCGACTGCCATCCGAGTCGATCGAATCGCTCCCGCAGGAGCCCCGGAAGAGACCAGATCCACGGCAAAGGTGGCTGGCTGATGGACCTTCGTCTCGGCGTCGGCGGACCCCCGAGCAGTCCTGAGAAGGCGGCTGTCGACACGGTCTTGGGCCAGCCCGAATCGAGCTGGGGCGGCGGCGAGCGGACCGCTGCCGACGGGCACTTGGCCCGCGGCGGTCACCGGGCCCGAGCCCAGCGGCACCTCCTCCTACCAGCCCTGCAGGCCGTTCAGCAGCGAGTTGGATGGGTGAGCCCCGGAGCCCTGGACTACGTGTGTGCGCGCCTGACCGTGCCACCTGCTGTGGCCTATGGCGTGGCCGCCTTCTACTCTCTGCTCCGGACCGAGCCGGCGGCGGCGACCGTGGTCCACGTCTGCGATGACCTGGCCTGCCGCAGCCAGGGGACGGAGAAGCTCTGTTCCGAGCTGGAGCGAAGGTTCGGACCGCCATCGGACAAGGCGGGGCAGGGCGGCGTCAGCTGGGTGCGCAGCCCCTGTCTTGGTCGCTGCGAGCAGGGCTCCGCGGCCTTGATCCAACGCTCTGGGGACGCCTCCGGGATGAGCAGCATCGCCCCCGCCACCCTGGCCAAGATCGAGCATGCGCTGAGCCAAGGCAACGGGTCCACCCCCCTGCTGGACCCGAGCTCGCCGGTGCGCTCCGACCGGGCCTCGCGGCGACTGCTCCGACGGGTCGATGCGGTCGATCCGGGATCACTCAGCTCCTACCGTGCCCACGGCGGCTACCAGATGCTCCGGCGAGCTCTCAGCATGGGCCCCCAGGGGGTCATCCGTGAGGTCAAGGAGGCCAATCTGCTGGGCCGTGGCGGCGCCGCATTTCCCACCGGGGTGAAGTGGGAGTCGGTCGCCAACAATCCGGTGCGTCCCCACTACTTCATCTGCAACGCCGACGAGTCCGAGCCGGGGACCTTCAAGGACCGGGTCCTGATGGAGCTGGACCCGTTCGGGGTGATCGAGGCGCTCACCATCGCCGGCTACTCGACCGGGGCCGAGCGCGGCTACATCTACATCCGAGGGGAGTACCCGGAGGCTTCGGCCCGCCTCAGCCAGGGGATCGAGCAGGCTCGCGTCCAGGGCCTGCTGGGGCCTTCTATCATGGGCAGCGACTTCGAATTCGACATCGAGCTGCGTCGCGGGGGCGGGGCCTACATCGCCGGAGAGGAGACCGCGCTCTTCAACTCGATCGAGGGGCGCCGGCCGGAGCCGCGCAACAAGCCCCCGTTCCCAACCCAGGCGGGTCTCTTCGCCCGGCCAACTGGGATCAACAATGTGGAGACCCTGGCCAACGTGCTCGAGATCCTAAGGATCGGCGGAGCCGAATACGCCAAGCTGGGAACCCCAGGGTCGACCGGCACCCGGCTCTTTTGCGTGTCTGGCTGCATCGAACGCCCGGGCCTCTACGAGGTGGAGTTCGGAGCCACCCTGGGTGAACTGCTCGCCATGGCGGGAGGCGTCCGCGGCGGTCGCGCCCTCCAGGCGGTCCTGCTGGGCGGTGCCGCCGGCTCCTTCGTGGGACCTTCCGCGCTGGACACCCCGCTCACCTTCGAGGGGGTCCGCGCGATCGGTGCGACCCTCGGCTCGGGAGTGGTCCTGGTCCTCGACGACACCATCGAAGTGGCGGACATCCTCCGGCGCATCGCCCAGTTCTTCCGGGACGAGTCCTGCGGGCAGTGCGTGCCGTGCCGGGTCGGCACCGTCCGCCAAGAGGAGTTGCTGGCGCGCATGCTGGCGGGGCGCCCTCTGGTCTCCGCCCAACGCGAACTGGAGGTGCTGGGAGAGCTCGGCCGGGTGATGCGGGACGCTTCGATCTGCGGCCTGGGACAGACCGCCTCGGCGGCGGTTGAGTCGGCCGTCGCCCAGGGTTTGATCGGCAGAGGCGGGGCCGGCTTGGAGGGGAGATCGTGAGCGTCACATTCGTGGCCGCGCCCAAACGGCTGCTGACCTTGACCGTCGATGGGCAACCGGTCCGAGTGCCTGAGGGCACCACCCTGCTGGAGGCCTGTCGGCAGCAGGGAATTGACACCCCCACGCTCTGCTACCTGGAGAACCTCACCCCGGTCAACGTCTGCCGGGTCTGCGTGGTCGAGGTTCAGGGATCGCGGACACTGGTGCCAGCCTGTTCCCGCAAGGTCGAGGACGGGATGGTCGTGAGTTCCGACTCCGAGCGGGTCAGAGCCAGCCGCAAATCGGTGCTGGAGCTGCTCGCATCCTCGGTCGACCTCTCCCTGGCGGCGCCTGAGGTCCGCCAGTGGATGGAACGGTATGGAGCCGATGCCGACCGTTTCGGCAGCGCCGAGACTCCCCAGGAGGGGAATCCAAGGGACCGGGCCCGCCCGGGCGAGCACCGCCCATCCGATGGGAGGCGGGCCGCGACGGTGGCCCAGCCGGCCAAGCTGGATAACGACACCTACATCCGCGACTACTCGCGCTGCATCCTCTGCTACAAGTGCGTGGAGGCCTGCGGCGTCGACGCCCAGAACACCTTCGCGATCGCGGTCGCGGGGAGGGGATTCGAGGCCCGGATCTCCACCGAATTCGATGTCGGCCTGCCCGACTCAGCCTGCGTCTACTGCGGGAACTGTATTGGGGTGTGTCCCACCGGGGCCCTGATGTTCAAGTCCGAATACGACATGCGGCGAGCCGGAACCTGGGATGAGACCCGGCAGACCATGACCACCACCATCTGTCCCTACTGCGGGGTGGGCTGCAACCTGGAGCTGCACGTGCAGGACAACTCCATAGTCAAGGTGACCTCACCTCTCGACCATGACGTCACCCAGGGCCATCTCTGCGTCAAGGGCCGCTTCGGCTACCAGTTCGTACAGCACCGGAGCAACGGCAAAAGCTCCGGTTAGGCG
>JABEUU010000203.1 GCA_013044295.1 Candidatus Dormiibacterota bacterium | reverse complement strand
TGCCGACCGTGGCTCCTCTTATGGCCGACGGCGGGGCCGCGCTGCTCATGGTCGGGGAGTCGTTCCGGCTTGACCACTCCTTGGAGCGGCTCTGCACCAGCCTGGGGCTGTCCTCTCCCCGGATGGTGGAGAGCGGCTGCGCCAGGGTCCTAACCTTCCGGCGCTAGCTCGGCGCCACCCCGCCAGACCCGACGCGCGCGCAGCCCAGGCTCCCAGGCGAAGGCGCCCTCGTGGTCGGCCTGCCAGAGGACCAGGTCGGCCAGCATTCCCGGCTCGACCCGGCCTCGGTCTGTCACCGCCAGAGACCGCGCCGCTCCGACGGTGGCTGCGGCCAGGGCCTCCTCGACGCTCAGTCCCAACTCGGTGATGGCCAGGTAGAGCACCAGGCTCATGCTGGTGGTGCCGGACGTCCCCGGATTGTGGTCACTGCCCAGGGCCACCGTCACCCCGGCATCGAGCAGTGCCCTGGCCGGCGGGAGCTGGCCCATGTTGAGGGCGGTCACCGGGCAGAGGGTGGCGACGGTGCCGGCTCCGGCCAGCGCGTCGACCTCGGCGGGCCCGATCCGCAGGAGATGATCGGCGGAGACCGCGCTCAGCCGGGCCGCCAGCCGGGCGCCTCCCGTCAGTCCCAGCTCGTCGGCGTGGAGCCGCAGCCGCAGGCCCGCAGCGGCGGCGGCGGCGAGGATCCGCTCCGACTCCGCGACCGTGAAGGCCCCCTCGTCGCAGAACACGTCGCAGAATGAGGCCCCGGCCCGGCGCGCGTCCGGGCACCAATCCACCACCTTCTGCACGTAGTCTGCGCGGGCGGTCAGATGCTCTGGAGGAACCTCGTGGGCGGCCAGGTAGGTGACCGCCAGGCGCGGCAGCGAACGGTCGTTGGCCAGGCGGCTCAGCAGGGCTACGGCAGCCAGCTCTCCATCCCGCGCCAGCCAGTAGCCGGTCTTGGCCTCCACTGTGGTAGTGCCCTGGCCAAGCCAGCGTTGGAGCCTGCCCCTGGCGCCCAACTCCAGGTCCGAGAACGAGGCCGCCCGGGTATCGCGAACAGTGGCGTTGATCCCGCCCCCGGCTGCTGCCAGCGCGGAATACGAGGCGCCCGCCGCCCGTTGCGCGGCCTCCGCCAGCCGGGGCCGCGCGTAGAGGGGATGGGTGTGGGCGTCAATCAGCCCCGGGGTCAGCAGGCATCCGGCGCAGTCGAAATCCTCCTCGACCGGGCCACCCTGGCCGGCCGGAACCACCCCGGCCACCAGGTCGCCATCGACAAGGACGTCCACGTTCTGGCGCAGGGGCGAGCCCGGGCTCAGCAGGCGCCCCACGTTGCGCAGCGCCTTCAAGGCGTCTCCAGGTCGGACAGGACCTGAGTGAGCAGCGATCCCACCGCGCCCAGGCGCAGGTGGCGGCCGCCGCTCACGATCGGCCGCCCGCCCACCACCACCTCACGGATGTCACTGGGGGCGGCGCCATAGATCACCCGGGAGATCAGGTCTCGCTCGCCGGGGCCAGCCAGTCGCGGCGTCTCCAGCTCCAAGCTCACGAAGTCTGCCAGGCGTCCGACCGCGAGCTCTCCAGCATTCCAGCCCAGGGCGGCTGCCCCAGCGCTGGTGGCCGCCCGCAGCAACGAGGTGGCGGAGTGTACGCCGCGGCGGTGGGTGACCAGCCTTTGGTCAAGCTCCACCGCCCGGGCCTCCTCGAACAAGTCGACCATGGAGTTGCTGTCGCTGCCGAGGCAGAGAGGACTGCCGGCCGCGGCGAGGGCCGCTGCCGGGCACACTCCATCGCCGAGATCCCGTTCGGTGGTGGGGCAGACGCAGACGGCCGTGGAGGTCTCCCCCAGCAGCCGCACGTCGTCCGGGCTGAGGTGGATGGCATGGATCGCGGTGGTGGTCGGGCCGAGTACCTGCAGGCTGTGCAGCAGCGCGGTCGGGGTCATCCCCGTGGCCGCGGTGCAATCGAGATTCTCAGCCAACTGCTCAGACAGGTGGACATGAAGAGGAGCACTGTGCTCCCGCGCCCAACCGGCGACGATCCCGATCGCTGCCTGGTCCAGCGCCCGCACGCTGTGAATTGCGGCTGCCCGTCTCAGGCCGGGGTGCTCTGGGAAGCTGTCCACGCGGCGCGCCCAGGCCATGGCGTCTCGGTCCGAGAACCGCATTGCCGGGCCCTCCAATGGGCCCCCCTGGAAACCCGGCCGCAGGTAGCAGCTGTCGAGCAGGGTGAGTCGGACCCCCGCCTCTGCCGCCGCGGCGACCAGGGCCTCCTCCATCGCCGGCCCCGGGTAGGGCTGGCCACCTACCTGGTGATGGAGGTAGTGGAACTCGCCCACCGCGGTTATCCCGGCCAGGGCCATCTCCGCGAACGCCGCCCGCGCCAGCTGGAAGTAGCTCGTCGGCTCCAGCCTGCCCGCCAGCCGGTACATCTCCGCGCGCCAGCTCCAGAAGTCCCCGTCGGCCCCTGCGGGCTCTTCGGTGCGCCCGCGTAGGGCCCGGTGGAAGGCGTGGGAATGAACGTTGTTGAGGCCGGGGAGGGTGAGGCCCGACACCACCGCCGCCTCCGCCGGTGCCGGTCCAGCACCGAGAGGCTCCAAGTGAGCGATGGTCCCGGCGACCTCCTCCAGAAGCAGGCGGCGCTGGAGCCGCTCTCCCGTCCAGGCCAGCTCCAATAGGAAGCTGGCCACTACGCCTCGGACATGGGTATCCGCAGTCCCCGCTCCCGGGCGGCGTCCAGCGCTATCTCATAGCCCGCGTCGGCATGGCGCATGACCCCGGTCCCGGGGTCGTTGGTCAGGCAGCGGGCGAGCTTCTGCGCCGCCAGCTCGGTGCCATCCGCGACCGCCACCAGCCCGGCATGGATGGAGCGTCCGATCCCCACCCCCCCGCCATGGTGGATGGACACCCAGGTGGCGCCGCTGGCGACGTTGAGCATGGCGTTGAGCAAGGGCCAGTCGGCGATGGCATCGCTGCCGTCCCGCATCGACTCCGTCTCTCGGTACGGGGAGGCCACCGACCCGGAGTCGAGGTGGTCGCGGCCGATGACGATGGGCGCCTTCAGCTCGCCGCTCGCCACCATCCGGTTGAAGCGCAGGCCCAGCCGGTCGCGCTCCCGGAAGCCGAGCCAGCAGATTCGAGCCGGAAGCCCCTGGAAGGCCACCCTCTCCCCGGCCATGCGGATCCATCGGGCCAGCGACTCGTTCTCGGGGAACTCCTCCAGCACGGCCCGGTCGGTGGCGGCGATATCCGCCGGATCGCCGCTCAGGGCCGCCCAACGGAATGGCCCGACTCCCTCGCAGAAGAGGGGACGGATGTAGGCGGGCACGAAGCCGGGATAGTCGAAGGCGCGCTCGAATCCGCCCAGCTTGGCCTCGGCCCGCAGGCTGTTGCCGTAGTCGAACACCTCCGCACCCCGATCCATCAGCTCGACCAGCGCCTCCACGTGGCGCGCCATAGCCTGCCGGCTGCGCTGGATGTAGTCGTCGGGATCCTCCAGCCGGAGGTCAGCGGCCTCAGGCAGGGTGAGCCCTGAAGGCAGGTACATCAGAGGGTCGTGGGCGGCCGTCTGATCGGTCGCCACGTCCACCTGGAAGCCCCTGCGGACGATTTCGGGGACCAGCTCGCCGGCGTTGCCGAGAACTCCAATCGAGAGCGCCTGGCGCTGCTGCCGTGCCGATTCCGCCAACTCCAGGGCGGAGTCCAGGTCAGGGGCCCAGCGATCCAGGTACCGATGGTCCAAACGCCGTTGGATCCGCTCCGGGTCGATCTCCACGCAGAGCGCGACCCCTCCGTTCATGGTGACGGCCAGAGGCTGCGCGCCGCCCATGCCGCCCAGCCCCGCGGTCAGTGTCACAGTGCCCGCGAGAGAGCCGCCGAAGCGTTTCCTGGCGACCGCGGCGAAGGTCTCGTAGGTGCCCTGCAGAATCCCCTGGGTGCCAATGTAGATCCAGGAGCCGGCGGTCATCTGCCCATACATGGTCAGGCCCTCCGCCTCCAGCCGCCGGAACTCCTCTGGAGTCGCCCAGTCGGGCACCAGGTTGGCGTTGGCGATGAGCACCCGGGGGGCCCACTCGTGGGTTCGGAAGACTCCCACCGGCTTGCCGGACTGCACCAGCATGGTCTCGTCGCCCTTGAGCCCCCTGAGAGTCCTCACGATGGCGTCGAAGGCGTCCCACGAGCGGGCCGCCCGGCCCGAGCCCCCGTACACGATGAGCTGGTCGGGGTTTTCGGCCACCTCCGGGTCGAGGTTGTTCATCAGCATCCGCAGGACGGCCTCCTGGGGCCATCCTTGGCAGCTGATATCGGTCCCGCGGGGAGCCCGAACCGGACGGGGGCCGCTCACTGCAGCGCCCCGACCGCCGCTACCGCTTGCCGAAGGATCTCACCCGAACGGACCGCCGCCGCCACCGCCTCCAATTCAACTGAGACGAAGCGATCTGGGCCCACGCCTCCGCCAAGCTTTCGGACCAGTTCGCCGACCTGTTCGCCCGCTGGAGAGGCAGAGAGGGGCCGGCGTAATTCCAGAGCCCGGGAGGCCGCGAGCAGCTCCACCGCAAGGATGCGGGAGAGGTTAGTGACGACTAGGCGTAGCTTGCGGGCTGCGCCCCAGCCCATCGAAACGTGATCCTCCTGCATTCCCGAGGTTGGGATTGAGTCCACGCTTGCCGGCGAGGCCAGACGGCGGTTCTCGGCCACGATCGCCGCGGCCGTGTACTGGGCGATCATCAGCCCGGAGTTAACCCCCGCATCGTGGGCCAAGAATGGGGGCAGCCCGGCGGAGCGGGCGGGGTCGAGCAGGCGGTCGATGCGGCGCTCGGCGATAGCGCCAATCTCGGCGGCGGCAATGGCTAGAAAGTCCATCGCGAAGGCGAGCGGTTCTCCGTGGAAGTTGCCCGTCGACTCCACTCGCCCGTCGGGCAGGACCACGGGGTTATCCACCGCGGACGCCAGCTCCCGCTCGGCGACCTGGCGGGCAAACTCGATCGTGTCACGGGCAGCCCCGGCGACCTGCGGGGCGCAGCGAATTGAGTACGGGTCCTGCACCGCATGCGGCGAGGCACGGTGCGAGGCAAGGATCCCCGAGCCAGTTAGGAGGAGTTTGAGGTTGGCGGCACTCTTCGCCTGGGCTGGGTGGGGCCGGATGGCGTGAAGCTCGGGAGCGAACGGCCGGTCGGTGCCAAGCAATCCCTCGATGGAGAGCGCCGCGGCGACATCGGCAGTGGACACCAGGATGTCCAGATCGGCCAGGGCCAGGAGCAGCATGCCCAGCATTCCGTCGGTCCCGTTGATCAGGCTCAGCCCGTCCTTGACCTCCAGCCCGATGGGCTTGAGGCCAGCCTCGCGCAGCGCCGTCGCGCCGTCGACTGTCCGCCCGTCCGACATGGTCGCCTGACCCTCCCCCAGCAGCAGCAGGGACATGTGGGCGAGCGGGGCGAGGTCGCCGCTGGCGCCCAAGGATCCGTGCTCGGGCACGACCGGCGTGACGTCAGCGTTGAGCAGATCGACCAGGGCCTGCGCGACTTCGGGGCGATTGCCGCAGTAGCCGGTGCACAGGCTCCGTGCCCGCAGGACCATCATCGCGCGCACCACTTCCTTCTCGACCGGCGCCCCCATGCCCGCAGCATGCGAGCGGATCAAGGCGTGCTGCAGCTGCGAGCGCCGCTCGGGTGCGATCCGGGTGGTGGCCAGGAGGCCAAACCCGGTCGACACGCCATACACCGGTGTGGCAAGCTCTCCGGCCGCTTCGACCAGAGCCCGAGCTCGGGTCATTGCCGCTCTGGCGTCGGCTCCAATTTCGACGGGCGCGGCCCGGCGTGCCACCGCGACCACGTCGGCGGCAGCCATGCCCTGGGTCCCCAAGGTAATCACACCCATCGCCTCCGATCACGACTTGCAGAGAATCGCTCGGGATCTGTCTCCGGCCAGCCGCAAAGCTCCCCCGGCTGGCCCGACCCGACCGGACTCCCGAAGCCACCGCCGCTGGGCATCCGGTACCCGGAAGCTACTCGACTCGGGAACGCGTTCCAGCCCGCCCCAGCGGGGCTGGTCCAAACCGGCGGCCTGCGGTTGCTGCTCACGGCCGACATTGTCGCGTGGCCGATGAAGTAGCCCGGCGCTCCCCCAGTCCGGGCAACCCAGGGGGACCGTTCGGGGTGCCCACCGGAAGGGCGGCGTGGAGCTGCCGCGAGGGCAGCCTCAGGCCGGCCGCGGAGATGGAAGGCTCCCCGGCTCCGGCGGCGCCATCCGGACCCTGTCCCGATCAGCCCAGCGGTCCTTCCGTGGCAACGCATTCGCCCGCACTGGCAGCTCTCTTCGGCTTGCGACGGGGGGTCGATCCGAGCTCGATCCCAATCCCGGCAGCGCCTAGCGCTCCCGGGACCAACGGGGCGGGCACCGGACGCCTCAGCTCGGCCCCGGCCGAGCTGAGCCGGGGCCATCGGTGGCGTGGGCGCAGACAAGCCGGAGCCTCGATGCCTTCAGGCCTGCGCCGTGCCACTGTTGGGCGCGGCCTCGTCCGCGACCCGACCCCACTTGGTGGCATAGAAGTAATAGATTGCTCCGGCCAGCAGGAAGCCGACGATCCAGGCGATGTCGCCACCCCCCAGCGCCTTGGCGATGGGGCCCTCGAAGAAAGAGGAGTTCATGAAGGGGAGTTCCACCACGATCGTCAGGGCGTAGATGCCAAGCGCTCCCCACTTCACCCGGCCGTACTCGCCATCGGTGTCGAAGATCTCCTTGATGTCGTAGTTGCCATGATGGATCAGGTAGTAATCGGTGAGGTTGATGGCGGTCCAAGGGATCAAGAAGTACAGGAGGAAGAGCACGAAATTGGAGAGGTTGGTGAGGAAGTTGGAGCTGGCCACCAGCGCAATCAGGGTGCCGACGATCGCCACCACCGTGGTGGCCAGAATGCGGCCCTTGGCCCCGGCCAGCAGCTTGCCACTGGGAGAAAGGCTGGTGAAGGCGGTCAGGAAGGCGCCATAGAGATTTTCCAGATTGGCCGCGAAGACTCCGAGCACGATCACAATCAGGAAGAGCCACCGCACCTGCGGAAATAGGCCGGCGAAGTAGGCCGGCGCGTTGCTGGACACTTGGCTCTCTGCGACCACCGCGCCGAGGGCGCCGACGATCATGCTGAAACAGGCGCCGACGGCGGACCCCAGGTAGGTGAACCAAAACGTCCGCGCCGACTTGGTCGACTGGGGCAGGTAGCGGGAGTAGTCGGACACGTATGGCGCCCAAGTGATCTGCCAGGCGGCGAAGATTGAAATCATCAGCAAGATCGTGCCCAGAGTGACGCTCGACTTGGGCGCGTGCGCGGGCAGGATGGTAATCAACTTCACCAGCAGCACCGCGAAGATCAGAAACGAGAGCACCGAAACCACCCGGTCGTAGTTGTGGAAGAGGTCATAGCCGACCCAGGTGATCAGCAGCACCAGCGCGTCAGAAATCACAATGCCGACGGGGGTGGAGATGTGCAGCAGGCTCGCGATTGCCTGGCCGCCCAGGATGCCGCTGCTGACAAAGAAGCCGATGTACATGACCAGCACGACCACGACTGGCAGGATGGCGCCGAACATTCCAAACTGGGCGCGGCTCTGGATCATCTGGGGGACGCCCATGCGCGGCCCCTGGATGGAGTGGTAGGCCATGAAGAGCCCGCCCACCAGGTTGCCGACCACGATGGTGGCGATCGCCCAGCCGAGATTGAGGCCCAGGACCACCGCGAGCGCTCCGGTCGCAACCGCGGTGATCTGGACGTTGCTGGCGAACCATAGGGTGAACAGGGTGTTGGGGCGTCCGTGGCGCTCGCTCTCCGGGATGTAGTCGATCGACCGCTTCTCAAGGCCGATACCGCTGGCTCTTGGAGTCGTGCTCATACCCTGATCTCTCCCCTTGCGCTGATAGGTGGGCATGCGGTGCAGTCCCAGCACTCCTGGCCTTCTGGTCTCCACCGCCCCGCCGCGGCCGTCGGCCCAAGCGGGAGCCGATCGGACGCTTGCCGTCTTGGGATCGCTGGGTCCCGGACCGCCAGAGGTCCTGTCCGCATGACTGCGAACTGTAGCCGCTACAAAACCTAACGTCAAGGGCCAAAAGTCAAATGTCTTACGCCGCCAATGCGAGATCCGCCCGAAGCCAGCCAACTTGCCCAGGGACCATCGTCGCAGGAGCGCTGGTGCCGCGCTGGGCGCCGGGAGGTTGAACCCTGGTGGGCGATCGGCCCCCGGCGCCAGCTGTGAGGAAAACCCGCCCCCTACCATGGGGTGGTGCCCAGAGACCTTGTCGCCATCGGCTCACGGGTGGCTGAGCGCACTCGCGACTGGCCGCTGGGTTACTGGTATTGGGGTGACGCCATCGCGATCGACGGGCTCTTGGCCATGGCGCAGGTGGGTCAGGCGAAGATCGCGGATCACGTGCTAGATCAGTTGGGAGGCTGGTTGCGATCCGTACCGCCCGGCTACCAGGACGCGTTGGCTCCGGGAGCGGCCATCGCTCAGCTGGTGGCCCGCGGCGATTTGCCCGAGATGGCAGCCGAGAGGTTCCTGACCGCGATTGACGGCCTCCCGATTCTGTTCGGAGCGGTCCCGGTGCTCGAGCCCCATCTCCCCCAATTCCGCTTCGGCCTTTGCATTGACGCGGTCTATCACCTGCCCCCCGCCCTGGCTGCACTGGGAGCCCACCGCGATGATCAGCGCCTTCTCGCGCGGGCGGTGAAAGTCGCAGTTGAGATGCTTTCGCGGCTGCGCTGCCGGGAGGGCTGGGCCCACTGGTACGACGCGGGCCACGGCCGCAACAACGGCATTCCCTGGACCCGGGGTGCCGGTTGGGCCACATTGGGAGCCCTGGACACGCTCGCTTGGACGCGCGGTCAAGTGGCGGACGGTCAGCTCCGGGAGCTGGCGCAAGAGATTCTGGCAACGCTTAGTGGGGACCAGCAGGCCAGCGGGCACTGGCCCCCGGTTTTGGGCCGCCATGACCTGTCGTCCGAGACCTCGGTGGCGGCGTTCTTTGTGGCCGCGGCATTGCACCCGGAGGTGACTTGGCCACTTGAGGTTTCGGCTCTTCTGAGTGCCGAGCATGCCCTGCTGGGTTCGATCGGAGATGACGGGACCTACCTGGGGGCGAGTGCGGACGTGCTGCCAGCCTGGGACCCCATAAGCTACGAGCGGTTCCGGGTGGAACCTTCCCCTTGGGGCCAAGGCGCCGCGCTCAGGGCGCTGGCAGCCATGACCGCGGTCGGCGCCGCCCCCCCACCTGGTCCATGAGGTTCCCGGGCTCGGCCCGCCGCCAGGGTCAGAGGCGGGGTCAGGGTGCCCGATAGCGAGCGGCCGCCTCCAGAAAGGCGTCGTTCTCGGGGGGGGTGCCAATGCTGACGCGGATGCCCTCGTCGGCGAAGCAACGCACACTGACCCCGGCCTCGCCGCATGCTTGCGCAAATTGAGCAGAGCCCCTGCCCAGCGGTAGCCAGAGGAAGTTCGCGGCCGAGGCCGGCACCTCAAAATGCAGCCTCAAAAGCTCCTCTCGCACCCGTTGCCGCTCGGCGATGAGGGCCTGCACCCGCTCGAAGAGGGCGGCTTCGTGGTCCAAGCTGGTGACCGCGGCAGCCTGGGCGGCGGCGGTGAGGGTGAACGGCAATGCCACAGCCTCGAGCGCCGCCAAGACGCCGGGATCGGCCACGCACCACCCAACCCGCATGCCCGCCAGCGCATACGCCTTCGAGAAGGTCCGCAGAACCACCACATTTGGCGAATTCAGCCATCGGCCAAGGGGTTGGTCGGCCGGGTCAGCCCCGGCGAATTCCCCGTAGGCTTGATCCAGGATCAGCAGGCAGTCGGGTGCCAGGCTGCGGGCGAAGCCCTCGATCGAACCCGGATCTACCAGGGTCCCGGTGGGGTTGTTCGGGTCGGCCAGCAGCACGGCACGGGTATCCGGTCTGATCGCCGCCGCCAGCCGCTCAAGATTGACCCGCTGGTCGCGCAACGGGACCGCGATCGAATCTGCTCCGGTGGTCTGGACCAGGATCGGATAAGCCTCATAGGACCTCCATCCGTACACCACGGAGGTCCCGGGCCCCGTGAATGCCAGCAGCAGATCGCGGAGCAGTTCCAAAGATCCGCCCGAAACTCCAATGGAGCTGTCCGGGAGCCGGTGACGCGCGGCGAGCCGGGCGCGCAGCGCCTGCCCCGGGACCGGGTAGCGGTTGGCGGTTTGCACCGCTTGCGCGATCGCCCCGAGAACTTCCGGCAGCGGTGGGTAGGGCGATTCGTTGGAACTGAGCTTGTAACCCGGTGACCCATCCCGGCGAATGGCCGGACTGCCCGCGACGTATCGCGGCAGGCTCGCGATATGGTCCCGGGGTTGGGGCGGCCCGGGCGCCCGGTCCACACTCATGGGCCGTGCATGCGCACTACCTTGCCGGGGTTGAGGATCCCATTGGGATCCAGGGCCAGCTTGAGCTGGCCCATGACCTCGACCCCCACCGGGTGTTCGTCTTCCAGGAATCCGAGCTTTCCCAAGCCCACGCCGTGCTCGCCGGTGCAGGTGCCCCCCATGCCCAGGGCTCGTCCCACCAACCGTTCATGGAGAGCGGTCGCGTTGCTCACCTGCTGGGCGTTCCCCGGCTCCAGGACAAATGAGAGGTGAAAGTTGCCGTCACCGACGTGGCCGACGATTGGTGCCAGGACCCCACTGAGCTCGATGTCGCGCTTGGTGGCTTCGATGCAATCCGCCAAGGCCGATATGGGGACGCACACGTCGGTGGACCAGGTTCTGGCTCCCGGACGGAGCGCCTTGGCTGCATACAGGGCATGATGGCGGGCGTCCCAGAGCTGACGCCGCTCCGCCGCCGATTCGGTCCAGGTCAGATGAGAGCCTTGGGTCTCGACCACTCGAGCCGCCTCCTGCACTTGTTCCGCCACGCTCTGGGGAGCGCCGTGGAACTCGAGCATCAGGGTGGGACAGACTGGGTAGTGGAGATCGCTGAAGTGGTTGATGGCGTCCACCATCACCTCGTCCAGTAGCTCGATGCGGGCGACCGGTACTCCGAGCTGAATGATCTCAATGACGGCCGTGACCGCGCGATGGAGGTCGGGCATGCTGCAGATGGCAGCCGTGGCGACTTCCGGAAGGGGATAGACGCGCAGGGTGGCGCTGGTGATGATTGCCAGGGTCCCCTCCGAGCCCGTGAACAGGCGGGTCAGATCGTAGCCCGCCGCCGACTTTCGGGCTCTTCCCCCCGTCTTGACGACCTTCCCGCTCGCCAGCACGGCGGTGAGGCCCAAGGTGTTGACGGCCATGGTCCCGTAGCGAACCGCGGTGGTGCCGCTGGCGCGGGTGGCAACCATGCCTCCGAGGGTGGGGTTGGAGCCAGGATCGACCGGGAAGAAGAGCCCCTCCGGGCCCAAGGTGGAGTTGAGTTGGCTCAGGGTCACACCGGCTTCGACCGTGACATCGAGGTCGTCCGGGCTGAGGCGGAGGACCCGGTTCATGGCCGAAAGGTCAAGGGAGATGCCCCCAAAAACCGGAATGGCGCCGCCTTCCAATCCGGTTCCCGCTCCGAAAGCGACCACGGGAGCGTGGTGACGGCTGCAGATTTGCAGAGTGGCCACCACATCCGACTCCTCCGTACAAGCGACCACCGCCCAGGGCAGGGCTGGTTCGTGGTGGGACTCGTCGTGGCTGTGCTGCTGAAGCTCAGCGGCTGTGGTCACCACCTTGGGGCCCAGCTGGGTTCGCAGTTCTTCCAGCACCGGCCCCGTTTCAGCGCCGCCGCCCAGCAAGTTCACCTGGCGCCTCCCTCGGACGGCGGGTTCGGGCCGAAGGGGGGGCGGCCAGGTCCGGGCTTCATCTTTGCAGCCGGAATGGTCAACTCGCGACGGCCGGGTGGGGCTGAGTGTCCACCGGGTCGGCGGCCGCGGTCGCCGACAGCATGGGAGCGACGCGCTCCACAGTCCACTCCAAGAGAGTTCTCGCCATCCGTTCCGTCGCCACCCCGTCGCGGCCCGCACAGGCTTCGAAAAAGGCTGTCTGGTGATGAAAGTCATCTCGCGTGCTCATGCCCTGGGCCAATGCCAGCCGGAAATAGCGCTCCGCCTGGCGCCGATAGGAGCGAATCTCCTGGAGGAGGCGGGGGTGCCCAGCTGCCTCGTAGCAGATCTCATGAATCGCCCACTCGACCTCCAGGTAGGCTGGCCGGTCCCGCAGGTCATCATGATTGAGGGTGCCCAGGCGGCGGATGTGGTCGCGCATCACCGAGATCGCGGAGTCGCTCAACGCGGGCGCTCCTCGGCTGGCCGCGACACTTTCCAGTCCCACTCGAACCGCATAGATGTCGAGCAGGTCGTCGAGTGACAGCGGCGCTACGCTCGAGCCCTTGCCGCGCTGGTGGACGACCAGTCCCTCCGCTCGGAGCCGTTCAACGGCCACCCGCACAGGGGTGGTGCTGACGCCTAAGTCGGCGGCGAGATCGTTGAGGCGCAGGGGAGTGCCCGGCGCCAGCTGGCGCAGGATCATGCGCCTGAGATGGCTGTAGACGACATCCGTGACGGACGCCAACGGGAGGGCGGCGAGGTCTCCCGGGTCAGCTGGTGGCGTCGCTTCAGGGAGTGGTCCGCTCACGCCAAGCATCCGGCTCACACTGCACTCAAGAGACTGTACGCCGTAGAAAACTATACGTCAAGGACCAAAAGTCAAAGATCCGTCCCAGCCGTCAGCGACCGGCAGCTTCACGGTTTCCTCTCATCGGGGGGAGACCCGGGCGACCGGTAAGGCGGCGGCGCCTGAACCAGGAGGTCCCGTCCCAACTGGGAACACGACGTCACCCCCAGCAGGGCCATCGCGACCACTATCTCCTCCCGCAGCTGCTCCAAGAGGCTGGTGACGCCGCTCTCGCCGCTCAAAGCAAGTGCCCACAGGTAGGGGCGGCCAATAAGAACCGCCCTGGCCCCGAGGGAGATCGCCTTCAGCACATCCGTTCCTCGGCGGACCCCTCCATCCATAAGCACTGGCACGGAACTGCCAACGGCGTCGACCACCGCCGGCAAGGCGTCGAGGGCGGCGACCGCCGAGTCCAATTGACGGCCCCCATGATTGCTGACGATGACGCCGGCCACCCCGACGGTCACGGCTCGGGCGGCGTCGTCAGCTCGGAGCACGCCCTTGACGACCACCGGCAGTCGGGTCGAAGCCACCAGTTGCTCCAGGTCAGCGAAGGAGAATCGAGCGTCAAAGAGAGCCTTGGTGTCGGCCGCCAGCCCTTCGCTGGTGGGTGCGGGGTGGCCCCGGCCCAAGGTGAGGTTCTCGTACCGCAGCTCCGCGGGCAGCCTGAAGCCCGCGCCGCCATCGCGTTCCCGCCGACCACTCACTGGGGTGTCGACCGTGAGCACGAGAGCCTGGCACTGGGACTGCTCCGCCCGACGCACAAGGTCGGCCCTCAGCCCCTTGTCCCGGCAGGGATAGAGCTGGAACCAGCGAGGCCCGGGCCCGGCCCTCTCGACCACGGTTTCGAGGCGGGTAGTGGCCAGCGTGCTCAGGCAGTAGATGGTGCCCGCCCGTCCTGCGGCCCGGGCCACCGCGATTTCGCCTTGCGGGTGCGCTAGGCACTGCATCGCGGTCGGCGCGAGTAGGACCGGCAGGCTGATGCCGGCGCCGAGCACTGACACCGCTGGGTCAGGCGCACCCGAGCCGGTCAGGACGCGGGGGGCAAAGCGCCAGTTCTGGAACGCCGCTAAATTCGCCGACAAGGTGGCCTCGGTCTCCGCTCCCCCGGCGAAGTAGTCGTAGGTGGCCGGGGGCAGTTTGCGTCGTGCCTCGATCTCAAGCTCGTCAGAGGGCATGACCTTGGGGCCTTGGTGAGACTGGCTCAGCCAGAGTGGGTCCTTCCGGAGCAGCCCGTTGGGTTGACTCCAAGCCATGATCACTTCCAGCGACCGCAAGCTGGGCCGGCCTCACGGAGATGCCTCGCCAACCGCTGCCAACCGCTTGCCGGGTGATCAATCGGGGCGCCTGGTGGTTTGGCGGCGGGTCCGCAACGCGTCCTCCGCCTCTCGCCGCTCGTCCCACGGCCTGGCCCCGTCCGGCCCCAGGATGCTGCGCTCGTGCCCCTTGCCGGCTAGCAGTACGGTGTCGCCAGGCAGAGCGCTGTGGATCGCGAACCGGATCGCCTCCCCCCGGTCGGCCAGGCAGTGGAGGTTCTCGTCCGGCTCAGACCCCACCTCCGCTGCCCCACGGCAGATCTCCTCGATGATGGCCCGCGGATCCTCACCCCGAGGATCCTCGCTGGTCACCACCACCTGGTCGGCCAGTCGCGCCGCGATCCGACCCATCTCGGCCCGCTTGGCCAGGTCCCGCTCACCGGCGCTGCCGAACACCACCCAGAGCCGCGCCGGAGTTGCCGAGCGGAGCTCGTAGAGAATCAGGGTCAAGGCTGCGGGGGTGTGCGCATAGTCCACGATCACGGAGAAGGGCTGACCCAGATCCACCGTCTCCATCCGCCCTGGGATGGCCCGGAGACTGCCCAGCCCGTGCACCAGAGAGCCCAGGGGCTGGTCGAGCAGCAGTCCCGCCCCCAGTGCAGCCAGGGCATTGGCGACATTCCAGCGCCCAGCCATGCCCAGGCTAACCTCGGCCTCGCCGCCAGGGGTTCGGACCTGGAAGGTGAGGCCGGTCCCGTCCAACCTGGGCGGCCCGGCGCGCAGGTCGGCATCCGCGACGCCAGCCGCACTGTAGGTGAGCTGCCGGGTGGGGGCCCGCTCCCGAAGTCGGTCGAAGGCCCGAGGGTCGTCGCGGTTGAGCACGGCGAAGCCTCCGGCCGCCCGGGTTCGGTCGAGTAGGGAGGCCTTGGCTTCGAAGTAGGCGTCCCAGGTCTTGTGGAAGTCGAGATGCTCGTGGGTGATGTTGGTGAACACCGCTCCGGCGAATTCGATCCCGTCGAGCCGGTGGAGGGCCAGCCCGTGGGAGGTGGCCTCGACGGCCACCGCTCGACAGCCCCGGTTGACCATCCGCCGCAGTTGGCTCTGGATCTCCGGGGCCTCGAGGGTGGTCTGGCGCGACAAGTTGGGCTCGATCTCGTCCCCAATCCGAAAGTCGACGGTGGTCAGGCTCCCGACCGGTCCCAGGCTCGGCGAGAGCGCGGACTGGAGCATGGTGGTGGTGGAGGTCTTGCCATCCGTGCCGGTGATCCCGATCACGGGCAGCGCCTGCGCGGGATGTTCGAAGACACCTGCCGCCAGTTGGGCTAGGGCGATCCGGCAGTCACTCACGGTGACCAGCTGGGCCAACGGCACGCCAGCCACAGGATGCTCCACCACAGCTGCCGGCGAACCTCCCGCGAGGGCGGCTTTGACGAAGTCGTGGCCGTCTCGGTGGGCCCCGGGGATCGCCACGAAGACTCGCCCAGGGCCGGCCAGGCGGGAGTCGTAGATCACGCCCCCAACCTCGATGTCACCTGCCGGGGGGGGGCCGAATCCAACCGAGAGTTGCGACCAGCGCATGGGGCAAGAGTATCGCCGCCGCCCGGCTGACCCGGACAAGGACCAGAATGGGGGCGATGGATGGGATGCAGCTACTGCGGCCGCAGCCGGTGGCGGAGGCGCCCCTCACGCTGGTCACCTCGCCCGATCCCGTCGTGGGACCTGGCGAGGTGCGGATCACGGTCCAGGCCTGCGCTGTCTGCCGCACGGACCTGCAGATCGCCGAAGGCGACCTGGCCGCCCAGCGACTGCCGGTGATCCCGGGCCACCAGGTGGTGGGCCGGATCTCCGAGTTGGGTCCGGGCGTGGATGGCTCGCGCCTGGGCGTGACCGTGGGCGTGGGCTGGCTGGCCTCGACCTGCGGCACCTGTGACATGTGCCGACGCGGATTGGAGAACCTCTGCCGCAAGGCAACCTTCACCGGCTGGCACCGAGATGGTGGCTACGCCAGCAGCATGGTGGCCAGGGACGACTTCTGCTTTCCGATCTCAGCGGAACTCGACCCGGTCGACGCAGCCCCGCTGCTCTGCGGTGGCATCATCGGCTACCGGGCCTTCAAGTTGACGGGGTTGGGACGGGGCGGCCGCCTTGGCCTCTACGGCTTTGGGGCATCCGCGCTGCTGGTCGCCCAGGTGGCTCGCCACCTGGGCTGCGAGGTGTACGTGGTGACCAGAGGGGAGGAGGCCCGGGCGCGCGCCCGGGATTTGGGAGCCACCTGGGTGGGCGGCCTGGGCGAGCCCCCTCCGGTGTCCCTCCATGCCGCGATCACCTTCGCGCCGGTGGGATCGGTGGTCGTGGATGCTCTTCGCCACCTGGACCGGGCCGGTGTCTGCGTCGTGAACGCCATCCACCTCGACGGTGTGCCCCAGTTCCCCTACCAGGACCTCTACTGGGAGCGGAGGTTGATCAGTGTCGCCAACTTCACCCGAGAGGACAGCCGGGAGCTGTTGCAGCTGGCTCGCGAGATTCCCATTCGAACTCTCCACGACACCTTCCGGCTTGGCGACGCCAACATCGCCCTCCAGCGACTCAAGCATGAGCAGGTCAGGGGCGCGGCGGTGCTGCTGCCGTAGCTCAGCTCTGGGAGGAGAACTCTTGCTGCAGGCGGAGGACCGCCTCTCGGGCTGCCGCCGTGATCTCCAGGGCCAAGCGCCGATCCAGGTCCAGGGTCTCGGTGGTGCGCAGGGTGCGGAGGCGTTCCTCCAGCTCGGCCAGTTGTCCCGCGATCTCGCCCGGGGTGGCCAGGGCCCGGGCCCTGGC
>JABEUU010000043.1 GCA_013044295.1 Candidatus Dormiibacterota bacterium | reverse complement strand
GCCGGGCGGGGACTCTGGAGGGGCCGACGGATCGTGGCGATGAACCCGGCGGAAGCGGCGAAGCTGGCCGCGTCGAGGACGAAGGTCGGAGCAACCCCGATGGCGGTGGCCATCAGGGTTCCCAGCGCCGGGCCGGCTAGGGAGGCTGCGGTGGAGGTTCCCTGCAGCAGCGGGTTGGCCCGGAGGAGGCCGTCTCGGCCGACCAGGGCGGGGACGGCACCGAAGAGAGCGGCGTCGTAGAACACGAAACAGGTCCCGGCCCCGAGGCCAACCACGAAGAGGAGCGGCCCACCCAGGACGCCGAGAGCTCCGCCCGCCGGGACCGCTGCGATCACCGCCGCGCTGGCCCAGGTCGAAGGCCACCAGATAGCGGCGGCGGGGGATTCGGTCGGAGGCCACCCCGGCCAGCGGGCCGAACACGATGTATGGGACCGCCTTGCTGCCAGCGAGCAATGAGGTGGCGAGCGCCGAGCCGGTCTTTTGGTACATGAGGAGGGGAAGGAGCACCCCGGTAATGGCCGAGCCGGTCAGGGAGACGGTCCGGGCGGCCCAGAACCTTCTGAAGGACTGATCGGCGAGGACGTCGCCTCCGGGCATCCGCGGCCAGCGACGCCGGGTCGCCCGCGAAACGCTCTACCAGGCGCGCTGCGCATCACGGTTGCCTCGCAAACACCGGCACCGGCCAAGACCGGAGCCCGACCGAACCCCCCTGGTAGAGAGGCGTCCATATGAGGGGCCACCGAGGCGTCGCGACTGACTGCGATAACCGTCGACCCCAAACCGGAGCGATGCCCCCCTCGGCTGCTGGCCGACCGCGGCCGGGGGGGCTAACACAACAGGGGTTGCGCCCAGTGTGTGCCATGTCCACGTGCACCCACGTCCATATGTGGCGTTGTGGGCTTCTTGTCCACATGCACACAATCGCAGAGGTGTCCTCGCACAGCGCGCTCTTCCTTCTTCCTCAGGGGGGGGCATCCCGGCTCCTACGAGGGCGCCGAGGCCGGCGCGGAGCCATCCCTATGAAACGTTTGTATCTAACGTTTGATTAAACGTTAGATGTAGCGTTTGGGTAACGTTTGTGATATGATCGTGTCTATGAGCGATCCGACCCCCGCCGCCCCTCTTGACGTCGTCCACCGCGGGGGCCGCCCCCGCCAGTACGAGAACGCGACCGAACGCGGCCGGGCGTGGCGGGAACGCCAACGCGCCCGGCGCGCCGACACCGGCCAAGACACCCCGCCCCCCTCCCCAGGACTCGCCGAGGCCAGCCTGTCGGTCTCCTTAGAACGCCTCCGAGAGATGATCGGCGGCCACCAGCAGGCGATCGCCGGTGAAGTCGCCCGCGTCGAGGACGCCATCGCCGCGCTAGCCGACCCCGAAGCGGTAGCCGAAGAACTCGCAACAGCCCGCGCTGAAACCGCCCGCCAAGTAGCACAAGCCGAAGAGACCGCCGCCAAAGCCAACCACGCCCGCACCGCAGCAGAGACAGCCGCCCGTCACGCGGCGGCCGAACGCGTCGAAGCCGAACAAGCAGCCAACGCCGCGTGGGAACGCGTCGAAGCATTAGAAGCCAACAACACCCAACTACGCGCCGACCTCGCCGCCGCCGCCGCCGCCGCCCAAGACACCGCCCGGACGCACACCGAGACCCTCGACGCCCTGCGAGCCGAGCACGCCGCCCAGACCAAAACCCTACGCTCCGAGCTCGCCGCCGCCCTCGACGCGGCACGCGCCGAAGCCGAAACCGCTATCAGCGTCGCCCGCGACAACCAAGCCCGAGCCGAAGGAGTCGCCAGCGAACTACGCGGCGAACTAGACGCAGCCCGCAACAACCACACCGAAACCCTCGAACGTCTCCGAGCCGAGCACGCCGCCGCCATCGAGACCATCCGCAGACAAACCACCGAACACCTCAACGCCACCCACACCGCCGAGCTCGCCGGCATCCAAGCCCGAGCCGAGATCGACCTAGCCCGAGCCGAAGCCCGAGCCCAAGGCGCCAGCGAACTCGCCGCAGCCCGCAACGCAGAAATCACCCGCCTCGTCACCCAAATCGACGACCTACGCACAGAAACCGCCCGCGCCCGCGACGACATCCGCCGCCTCCAAAACGAACTCAACCAGCCCACTCCTCCTCGCCCCAACTAACCGAGGATGCCCCCAAGATTCGACTTGGAGAGAGACTCGATTTTCAACGTTTCAACGTTTTAACATTTCAACGTTGTAATGCTCCAACGTTCCGCCATTACAAGAGCACAACGGTCTAACGTCTAAACGTTCAGGCGTTGACCAGGTGGGGCCCTACGTGTAGGGCTGGCTGGTGCGGAGCATGGTCAAGGATGAGAAGGTAAGGAGGTGCAGCGGCGGCGGGCGGGGGAGTCACAAGAACCAGCAATGCGCTGGAACCCCCCGCGGCGCCCACCTGCTGCTCCAGGTTCGCACCCGATCCGATCCCCCTCAACGACGACAGATTGAATCAAGGGTTAAATCGGATCGCCCGCACTCGACTTCCACTTCTGATGATTTCAGCGTGACCCTGACGGGGGGGGATGGTGCGACGGAGCCGCTGACCCGCCCCCTCCGGGCACAGGCCGGCCCCGTCGTCAGCGGCCCTAACCTTCAGCTACCCGATGTCCCGTCCGAAGCCGACCTGGCTCTACCACTTCACCCACCTCAACCACCTGGCGAGCATCACTACGGACGGCTTGCTGTCTGACGGCCACGCCGTCGAACAGGGGCGCATCACCACCGAGATCGGCCAACCCGGCATCAAGGAACAGCGACGTTATCGGCGGGTGCCTTGCGGGCCGGGGGGCGTGGTGAGCGACTACGCCCCCTTCTACTACGCCCCCCGCAGCCCCATGCTGTACGCCATCATTCATGGCCGGGTGGCCAGTTACACCGAGGGGCAGGAGCAGCTGGTCTACCTGGTCACGACCGTCGAACGGGTCATCGAACTGGGCGTCACCCCGATCTTCACGGATCGCAACGCGGTGCTCGCCATCACCCGCTTCACGTCCGACCCCGCTGACCTCGATGACCTCGTGGACTGGCCGCTCATGGCTATCAAAATGTGGAACAACACGCCCGACGACCCCGACCGCAGGGAGCGACGAATGGCGGAGTGTCTCGTCCACCGGCAGGTACCCTGGGAGGCGTTCATGGAGGTACTAACCATCGATCAGGAGCACCGCCAGCGAGCCGAGACCATCCTGGCCAGCGTCGGCCATTCGATCCAGGTACGGACACACCCCCGTGCTTACTTTTAGGGTGACGCCAATGGAGGAACGAAGCAGGTGGCCACGATGATCACCCAAGCCAGCGGCAACCTTCTCGACGCCCAGGTCGACGCGCTCGTCAACACCGTCAACACTGTCGGCGTCATGGGCAAGGGCATTGCTCTCCAGTTTCGCCGCGCCTACCCGGCCATGTACCGGGAGTACATCAAGGCGGCCAAGGCCGGGGATATCCGTTTGGGCCGAATGCATGTCTGGACCAACGACGAGGCGCTGACCGGCCCCCGCTACATCATCAACTTCCCAACCAAAGGCCACTGGAAAGCCCGCTCTCGATTCACCGACATCGAAGCCGGCCTGGACGACCTGGCCAAGGTCGTCCGGCACCTCGGCATCACGTCCATCGCTATCCCCCCGCTTGGCTGCGGCAACGGCGGACTGGACTGGGCACAGGTCCGGCCGCTCATCGAGCGCACCTTCGCCGCCCTCCCCGACGTGGACACCCGCGTCTACCCGCCTGCCGGCGCCCCCCAGGCCGCCGACATGCTCAACCACACCTGTCGGCCCCGCTGGACGGTGGGCAAGGCGGCCCTCGTGGACCTGATCGCCCGGTACGGGGAGCGCACTTTGGACGTGTCGATCATCGAGGTCCAAAAGCTCATGTACTTCCTCCAAGAAGCCGGTGAGCTGCTTCGACTCGACTACCAGAAGGGCCGGTACGGTCCGTACGCTGACAACCTCCAGAAAGTCCTTCAGGCTGTCGAAGGGCACTTCCTCACCGGCTACGGAGACGGCAGCCGGCCCGTCGCTTCCGCCGAGCCCATCGCCCCCCTCCCCGACGCGCCCGCCCAAGCCGCCGACTTCCTCGTGGATCACCCCGATACCCTCACCCGCAGCCAACGAGTCTTAGGTCTCGCTAGCGGCTACGAGTCTCCCTACGCGATGGAGTTGCTGTCGACAGTTCACTGGGTCGCCACCCACGAGTCCCGGCCAGTCACCACCCCGGACGCCGCAGCCAGCGCGGTCGCTGCCTGGAGCCCCCGCAAAGCGACCCTGTTCACCCCGGCCCACGCCCATGCCGCCTGGGACCACCTGGCTGAGCACGGTTGGCTCCACCAGCAGGTGTAGCCGTATCCCTGGCGTGAGGGTGCCGTTGGGTTGAACGCTCCTGACGTGCAAAACCCGGGTTACCCGGGTAGTCCAACCGTCCGGATGGCCCACCGGGTTCACTTCTTGAAGCTCAGCGCAATAGGCACTCACTATCGTACCAACACAGCCGGAGGCGGAAGAATCCGCCTCGCGGCAGCGTGACCCGGGGCCCCTCTCACCCTGCTCACTGTTCAGTTCTGCTAGCCCAGGTTTTCGTTACCAGTCTCGGCGGGACTCGGATATCGCGCCGTTGTGGAGGGCGGGGCCGGATGTTGGCCGGGACGGAGAAGGAACCAAAAACGCGCCCCCCGGGCTTCCCGCCCATCGAAGGGCGCCAACACACGGCCCGGAAAGAGGCTCTACTTTCAACGTTTTAACATTTCAACGTTGTAATGCTCTAACGCCTTAACGTTCCGCCATTACAACAGCACAACGGTCTAACGTCTAAACGTTCAAGCATTACAATGCCGTAGTAGTGCCCAAGATCGTTACCGTCGCCGCCCGCAAAGGTGGGGTGGGAAAGACCACACTGGCTTACGAGCTGGCTTGGCTACTCGACGCGCCGCTGATCGACCTGGAGTTTGACGAGGGCTCCGCCACCCGAATGTGGGGCTACAGGCATGAGATCCGGTTGCGTGCCCCGTTGCTCGACGCTTTGGAGTCGGGCCGTACCCCCCGACCTCTCACCGGCTACCACAAGCCCGATCTGGTTCCCTGCCACCCTGACTTCTCGCTCAACCAGCCGGCAGCCGACAACATGGCCGACGTACTAGTGCGATGGGCGGGGGAGTGGGACCGTGACTTTGTGGTTGTCGACACCCACGGCGGCGGTTCCCCCTCGGGAGACGGAGCGATCGCGGCCGCCTCGATCGTGGTCGTACCGGTACCGCTCAAAACCAAGGACCTCAACGCCACTGAGGGCATGGTCCGAGAGATGCCCGACTATCCCTTGGTCATCGTCCCGAACATGGTCCCCCGAGTGCCGAGCGCAGCGGAGATCCGACGGATAGCGCAGATCGTGGACGGCACCCCTGTCACCGTCGCAGAACCGGTCCCCTACGTCCGGGGAATCGAGACCCGTAAGAAGCGGGTGGCGATCACGTCGGACACCCCGACCCCCAAGGCGTACCAGGGCTTCGTCGCCAGCCTGTACAACCTGGCCGGGTTCGTGAAAGCGCACGGATGATGAGTGAAACCCAGCCCAACGGCCTCGCCAGTCTCAGCGCCCAGCGCCAGCGGGCCCGGCGGTCGATGCCAGCACCCCGTCATCCGGTGGCCGTCGAAGACGCCTCCAAGAGTGACGCTACCGCGGACCCTTCAGCCCCCGTCGAAACCATTGCGCCGTCGGATCCTAAGCCAACCCAGAGCCGGCCAGCGCCGGCATCTACGGTGCTGGGGGCGACGTTCAAGGTCACCTTGTACGTGGACCAGGATACCGACGAGTTCATGGAGGCCGCTCGAGTCAAGGGCCTGACCTCACGGCCCAAGGTCGACGTGTCCCGCAGCGCTGTAGTGCGTTTGGCGTTGCGCCGGCTCATGGACGAGATGAGTCCGGCCGAGGTCAAGTCATTTCTCGCCGCCGAACCGGTGAGAAGCACTGGGCCGGGCCGCAAGCGCCGGTAGAACCGGGGGGCATCCACCTTCAGCTGTCGGTCCTCGGACATGATGAGTGCGCCCGCAGCTACGGGCGCACTCGCAGGAAGGAGGGCAGCGAAGATGCCCCGCACCACCCACAACAAACCATACTCAGGCGGGACAGCAAAAGGGGGGACCCTTGCGCCTCTAATCGATACCCGCATAGCGGAGCTGATCGACCGAGCGGTGCAGATTGAGCAGGAGGACGCACGAGCCGCCGGGACCATCAGCTTCGTGTCGCGCATCTTCTGCCAGGTAGCCCTCCCGTACCGGGACCCCGGCCCGTCCCCCGAGTGGCTGCGCCGGAACGGGACGGTCACCCTCAGGCTTCGACCGGGCCTGATCGGTATCGGCACGGAACACGAACGGTACGCCTACCCCTTCGGAGTCATGCCCCGCTACCTACTGGCGTGGATGACCACCGAGGTCAAGCAGGCCGGCCCGGCGGTCCAAGACGACGGGCTCACCCTCGATCTAGGTGGCTCCATGCGGGCCTTCCTGCGCCAAATCGGCATAGAAGGAGCAGGAGGAGGGCCGCGGGGCACCACCACCCGGCTGCGTGACCAGATCACCCGGCTCGCGTATGCCAACGTCATCATCACCGAGACCCGCGAGCACGGCAACGGAACGTGGAACCATCAGGGCGTCAACTTCGGGTTCGTGACCGAGACGAACCTGTGGTGGTCCGACCGGGACAACGGCACATCGACCCTGTGGCCCAACACGATCCGGCTGTCGGAAGCGTGGCGCGACTCGATCAAGGCGTCCGCCGTTCCCCTCGACACCCGGGCCCTCGCCATAATCCAGCGGGCCAAGGCTGGGCCCCTAGCCCTCGATTTGTACTACTGGCTGGCTCACCGGCTCAACACTGTGCGCAGACCTACTCTCATCCCCTGGGCGCTCCTCTCCCGGCAGTTCGGCTCCCAGTACACCGTGCTGCGCCAGTTCAAGGCTCAAGTCGTTAACAGCTCCGAGTGGTGAGCTTGGCCTACCCCCAGGCACGGGTGGCCGTAACCGACGACGGGCTCATACTCAGTCCGTCACCACTACCCGTCGCCCGCCAGACGACCCTCAACTTGTGAGCCGGACCTTGCGATGAGCACCCGCTACCTCCTACGTGGACAAGTCCAAGAGGACCGGGTACGTCATGGCTGCTACGTTGCGGATGACCCTGAAACAACCCGCAGGATCATCCGTGTCCTCGTCCTTCCCGGAGTCACTGCCACCAACAAAGACCTGCTTCCGCATCGGCCGGCAACGATCCCAACCACCGGCCGAGAGACTGCTCGGCCTCGAAGTTGACGACATGGATCTACGTGGACGAGAGCAAGCAAGCCAGTTACTTCCTGGCTGCGGTCACGGTCGAGGACCGCACAGCTGCACGTAGAGCGGTGCGCGACTTGATCCTGCCCGGCGCCAGGCGCCTACATATGCATAACGAGGCGCTTCGGCGCCGCGAGCGGATTGTGGCGTCGTTGGCAACCATGCCAATCCGGGCGACGGTATACGAAGCGAGATCTGCTACTTATCTCACCGAACGAGACGCTCGGGGCGCCTGCTTGAAGGCACTCGTCGAGGACCTCATGCGCAGCGGTGGGGAAAGTTCGATCCTGCTGGAACGCGACGACGGCATGGTCCGCTTCGACGCGGCAACGCTCTACGGGGCGATCCAGGCCGGACGACGGGCTGGCTATGGAGGAACGCTCTACTTCAATCACCAGCGAGCCTACGAGGAACCACTGCTCGCCCTACCCGACATCGTGGCGTGGTGTTGGGCTCGGTCACGGCGGTGGCGCCAGCGTCTCACGCCAATCTTGACCGAGCTTCGAAACGCCTGACCTCACACGCGCAGAACCCCGGCGCCACCGCCGTCCGGCAGGGTCCGGGGTTCACTTCCCTCAGCTAAGGGCTTCAGGCACTCATCATCTTAGCATCGCCGTAGCCGTCAAGAAGAGCTAAGCCCCAAACGCTAATGCATTGGGTTTTTTCTGCCTCACTCACCAGATCACCACCCACAGGTCTCACATTTGCTCCCTGACCCGCGCCGTCAAGATTGGGGATGAGGGGATGGGGATAAAGAAGTTATCCACGATGAAGAGGTGACGCGGCCCGACAATCCGCGAGGGAAGGCGGTGCTTACCCCGAACATCGGTCCTGAACTGGGAATTTATGGTTGCCGCGTCACCTCTTCATCACAGACAAACGGAAGTTATCCACGATGAAGAGGTGACGCGAGAGCGTGATGAAGAGGTGACGCGGGGGTGGGGTGAAAATGCTGGTCGGAGGCCGTTTTTCGGGGTTCCCCTATAATTAGAAGAATTCCTATATAAAGACTTACCTGTAGTAGGCGGACCGGTCTGTGGAAAACTCTGGCGGGTGTAGCCGGGTGTCTGCGGGCTGAACGGAATGCTCGGGCGCCTTCGGCGGCGACTGTCCCCCCTTCGAGCCCGCCCCGGGTCCTCGGTCGCTGCGCGCCCTGCGGGGGCGGGACACCCCCCGAGGGGGGTTCTCGACTAGCGCCTTCGACTCCCTCCGCTGACGCTACGGTCGCTCAGTTGCTCTCACAGCCCCCACAAACGCCCGGCGCCAACACTT
>JABEUU010000202.1 GCA_013044295.1 Candidatus Dormiibacterota bacterium | reverse complement strand
GTGGGACACTGGGGCCGGGTGGCTCGCTCAGCCAGCAGCTGGCTGGATCAAACGGTCTCGGAAGCGAGGCCACCGCCGTGGTGGCCAACGTGACCGCCACCAACACCACCGCCAACAGCTATCTCAGTCTCTATCCGGGGCCGGCACGGCCGCTCGCTTCGACGCTGAACTGGACGGCCGGCCAGACGGTCGCCAACCTGGGATTGCCCACTCTCAGCCCGAGCGGACAGCTGAGCGCCTACAACGCCTTCGGGCAGGTCGACTTGGTGATGGACGTTTCAGGATGGTTTGCGTCGGCTTCGGCTGGGATCGGGGACGCCTACTCGCCCCTGGCTCCGGCCCGGATCCTCGACACCCGGTCGACTCCCATCCTGGAGGCCCACCCTGGCAGCTACCTGGTGGTCAACCAGGGGCAGGGCTATCCCGGCTCGGCCGCCCTGCAAGCCGACCTCGCCTTCCCGAACAACTCGGCCCTGATCCCCGGATGTGACGCCCAGTGGGCGGCCGGCAATTTCTGCGGCGTCGATGGCTTCCCGGGTCAGTGCGCCTACTGGGTGGAGTTGAACTGGGATGGGCTCGGCGAGGGTGGTACCCCCGCCAGCGGTCCGGGGGCAGTCGGGCTGGTGGGCAATGGCGACAATGTCGCCACCTCGGCGATTCAGAGAGGCTTCGCCACCGCCGGGACCATGGCCACCATCGCAGTTGGGGACCTGGTCTCCTGGCCCCCTGGCGAGGGCCAGTACGACCCCCTCTTCGGCCACGCGGCGATTGTGGTGGAGGTCGATCCCGGCAACGGCACCTACATCGTGTCCGAGATGAACTACACCGATGCCAACTGGGAGATCGACTACCGGGTGGTGGGCGTGGGCAATCCGGACGTGCCCACGATCGCGGTGCCGCTGCCCATCCCGGCGCCCTAGCCCGGCCCTTCCGAGGGCCGCGCTTCGGTCTGCCAGCGTACCGACACCGTCGAAGAGGTGGGGTACCGTGACCGTGGATACGAAGTTCGGAAATCGGGTGTGGATCGTGATCGGGCACTTGGCCTGGCGTCCCGGTCTTCTAGGAGACAAGAAATGGACATCTCAGGAGCGGCCCGTCCGACCGCGCGCGTAGGTCGACTTTCCCGTGGGGTCGTGGTCGTGCTGGGGTCGGCGGCGGCCACGGCGTTGGTGCTCCTCAGTGGGGCGACCGCCTCTGCCGCGTCCGCCCAGCCGACTGTCAACCTGGGAAACGCCACCCCCTTTGCGGTTCTGGCGGGGACTACGGTGACCAACACCGGGGCTTCCGTGGTCACCGGCGATCTCGGGGTCGACCCCGGGACGGCGGTGACGGGCTTCCCACCGGGACAGCTGGTGGGTGGCACCCAGCAGACGGCGGATTCCGTGGCCCTGAGCGCCCAATCGGCTCTGACCGCCGCCTACCTGGACGCGGCGGGACGAACCCCCTTCACGGTGGTGTCCGCAGATCTCGGCGGGCAGACGCTTGCTCCCGGCGTGTATAAGGAGGCGTCCGGGTTGGCGTTGACTGGCACCCTGACTCTGAACGCCCAGAACAATCCCAATGCGGTGTTCATCTTCCAGGCAACTTCCACCCTTATCACGGCCTCCAACAGTACGGTCGTACTCACCGGCGGGGCCCAGGCTTGCAACGTCTTCTGGCAGGTGGGCAGTTCCGTCACCCTGGGCACGGGAAGCACCTTTGCCGGCAACGTCCTGGCTCTGACTGCGATATCGGTGGAGACCGGGGCGAGTGTCAGTGGCCGCGTGCTGGCCCAGAACGGCGGCGTCAGCCTCGACGACAACTCCATCACGGTGCCGTCCTGCAACACCACCAGCGCCACCCCAACTCCAACTGCCACACCAACTGCCACTCCGACTGCCACTCCGGCCGCGACTTCGACCCCAACCACCTCTCCGACCCCTGCCGTCCCCGTGCCCAACACCGGGACGGACGTTGGAGGTTCGTCGGGCGGGCTGGCCCTGGTGGTCGGGCTGGCTGCGGTGCTGGCGGGATTGGGTCTGGCCCTCACCCGCAGGATTCATCCCCGGCTGCGCTCCTAGCTCCGGCGCAAGCGCACCTGAGCGCTACGCGTGGCGCTCAGGCAGCGCCGCCTGAGCGCTTGGCAGAATGGGGGGCGTGACTGCGCCCCCCCATCCGCCCCCCACCCTGTTCGCGGGCTGCCGGCCCGAGGTGCTCTGCGGCGGCGATGGGCGGATCCTGGCCGTTGGCCAGGATGCCCGGGAGCTGGCGTCGGCCAGGGACGAAGTGGTGGAGCTGGAGGGTAGGGCTCTGCCGGGACTGGGCGACGCCCACGTTCACCTGGACGAGCTGGTCCAGCTCCGATCGGGCCTGAACCTGCACCGGACGACCTCGCTCGCGGAGGTGCTGGAGCAGGTCCGCACAGTCTCTGACGCGCTCCCGGCCGATCAGTGGGTGGTGGGCCGTGGCTGGAATCACAGCGCCTGGCCGAAGCCAAGCTGGCCCAGCCGCCATGACCTGGACCGAGCCGGCGGCGGACGGCCAGTCCTCCTTGCCAGCAAGGACGAGCATTCGGTCTGGGTCAGCAGCGCAGCCCTGATGCGGGCGGGGATCGGCCGGGAGACACCGGATCCGCCCGGCGGCCTGATCGACCGCGAAGCCGACGGCGAGCCGAGTGGGATAGTCCGGGAAGCGTGGGACCTGTTCAATGGCCTCATCCCTCGACTGGCCAGTGCCGATTACCAAGAACTCCTGGCGGCTGTGCTCACCGAGCTGGCGAGCCTGGGGCTGTGCACCGTCCACACCATGGATCCGGGCCGGACGCTGTTCGCGCTGCAGCGCCTGCGCGACCGGGGCGGCCTCAACCTTCGGGTGGTGGTCAACCTGCCGGTGGCCTCCTTAGAGGCCGCGCAGCAACTGGGGATTCGGAGCGGCTTCGGCGGCTCCAACCTCCGAATTTGGGGGATCAAGGCCTTCATGGACGGCTCCCTGGGCAGTCGGACGGCGGAGATGCTCGGCGGCGGCGGGGTGGCTCGCATCCCCGACTTGGCCCTGGAGGAGTTGATCCAGCGCTGTATCTCAGCGGAGCTGAACCTGTGCCTGCACGCGATCGGGGACAAGGCGGTGCATCGGTCACTGGTCGCGCTCGAGCGGCACGCTCACGCCTGGCCGGGATGGCGCCCCCGCATCGAGCACGCCCAGTGCGTCGACCCGGCTGACATACCTCGATTCCGGCGCGCCGGCGCGGTCGCCTCGATGCAACCGGTCCACGCCGTATCCGACCGTGAGATGGCCGACGCGGTCTGGGGGCCGCTGGTCGACCACGCCTATGCCTGGGGCCCACTGGCCCGGGCCGGAGTGCCGCTGGCATTCGGCTCCGATGCCCCGGTGGAGTCCGCCGACCCCCTGCTGGGCATGGCGGCCGCCACCCGCTGGCGCGCGGAGGCGGGATGGTACCCGGAGCTGGCCCTCTCCGAGGAAGTCGCGCTGGAAGCCTACAGCGCCGGGGTGGCCTACGCCGCCGGCATGGAGCTCGAGTGCGGACGCCTGGAGAGGGGCTTCAGCTGTGACCTCACCGTGGTCAAGGATGGCGAGGTCGTGGCCACCGTGCTGGCGGGACGCGTCACCTATCGCCGCGGAGATCCCCACCGATAAGCTGGCGCGGGGGCCACACCGGGCCCCGAGTCGCCCGACAGGTGATCGGCTGGGCTCATCGCTCCAGGGCCAGGCTCCGGATGATCTGCAGCACCGCCACGAAGTTTCGAAAGACCGCCAGGGGATCCTGACCCGACACCGAGATCTCGGTGTCTGACTCACGGCTCACATCCCGCACCGCAGTCGCCATGGCCACCAGGTCAGCGTCGCGCAGCCGCAGCCGCAGGCTCACCGGGCTGGAGAATTGGGGCGCCTGAAGGCTTCCCAACCGCTCCACCGCCGCTCGGGCCCCGTCCCGGATCGCCCGACGCGCCGCCTCGGGGTGGAGGCTGCGAGCCGCGAACCGGGTCAGGGAGTGCTTGACGACCACCATCTCGGCCCCAGCACAGAAGGGCTCGGCCTGCGCCGCAGTGTGCTGGTCACCGGTCACCAGCGCCACCGGCACCCGATAGTGGGCCGCCACCAGGCAGTTGATGCCGCTCTCGCCGGCCAGGATGCCGTCCAGGCTGGCCCCCATCACAGCCACCGGGCTGTAGGTGTGCGAGAGGATCGCCGGCGGCCCGTCGATCGCTCCGTGGTAGCCAATGAAGAAGATGGCGTCGAAGCTCCGGTCCAGCCCCTCCATCATGTAGAGCGGCTTGTGGCGCCCGGATAGGTACTCCGCCCCGGCGTGCAGTTCGTCGGGGGCCAGATTCTGCATGGCTCCGTGGGAGTCGTTGACCAGAAAGGAGTCAGCGCCGGCCTCCTCGGCCCCATCGATGGCGGAGTTGACCTCGGCCAGGAGCAGACGCCGCCCCAGGGCAAACTCTGGTCCCGGGGAAACCTGCTGCCAGTCCGAGATCCCAGCCACGCCCTCCATGTCGCATGAAATGTAAATTCGCATCGCTGGCTCCTCTGCCCGCAGCGTCACCGGGCACATCCCTCGCCCTGCCCGGAGGCGCTGGCGGCTAGTGGTCGGTTGTGGTGATCTGGTCCAACTCCTGCCAGTCCGCCGCGGTCGCCTGCCAGCTGGCGGCGGCGACGTTGGCCCGAACCTGGTCCGGGGTCATCGCGCCGGCGATCACCGAGCTCACCACGGGCCGGCCCAGAAGGCTCCCGATGGCCAGCCCCAACAGGCTGATGCCGCGGGCGCTGGCGAACTTCTCGAGCGCCTCGAGGATGTCGAACTGGGCCTGGTCCCGAAGCCGGTCGGCGTGGCTGGCGCCGGCCAGCCGGGTGCCGGCCGGGGCCGCCTCACCCCGGCGGTACTTCCCCGTCAGCAGGCCACTGGCGAGCGGGTAATAGGGCAGCAGGCCCATGCCCAGGTGCTCGATCGCGGGCAGCAGCTCGACCTCGATCCGGCGGTTGAGCAGGCTGTACTCGTCCTGAGCGGCGACGATCTCCAGCTGGTGCTGGCTGCGCCCGATCCAGTGCGCGTCGACGGCCTGCCAGGCGCCGAAGTTGGAGATCCCGATCCAGCGCACCTTGCCGGCCTGCACCAGCTCCGCCAAGGCGCCCAGCGTCTCCTCCATGGGGGTGTTGGGGTCGGGCTCGTGCATCTGATAGAGGTCGATGACGTCAACCTGGAGCCGGGAGAGGCTGCCATCCACAGCCGCGCGGATGTAGGCGGCAGAGCCCCGCCTGTCAGACGGCTCCAGCCCCGGCTTGCGCATCCCGAACTTGGTGGCCACGATGGCCTGTTCGCGCCTCCCCTTGAGCGCCACCCCGAGGAAGCGCTCGCTGTCCCCGCCCCCGTAGATGTCGGCGGTGTCGAAGAGGTTGACGCCCAGGTCTAGGGCGGCGGCCACAACCTCCGAAGCCCCGGTCTGGTCCAGGCGCGAGCCGAAGTTGTTGGTGCCGATGCCGATCTCGGACACCTCGGGGCCATTGGCCCCGAGCCTGCGCCGCCGCAGCTGCTCACTCAAATTGAAGCTCCCATGGGTGGACCGCCGATCCTGTTGGCGGCGGACGGTACCTCGTTCGCCATCACCTATGATGCGGCAGCTGGAGGCACCTGCGAAGGGACACTGCCACCATGGCGAGGTCGGCCCCGGACCGGGCGACCCCTCCGCGCAGCGCTGCCAGCAGGGCCGGCGGCGCCCGCTCAGCCGACGGCCACGCCCTTTGCCCTGGGGCCTCCGCCACCCCGGAGTGACGGTAGGGGCGCCGCTTGTTCGGCACCGCGGATCCCGGCCACCAGCTTGTCCAACTTGTCGGCCAGGGAGCTGATGTCGGCGTCGCTCAGGAAGCGGGCGAAGGCCTCCTCGACCGCCACCTGAAGGGAGGCCAGCAGCTCCCACATTAGGTCGCGGCCGGTGTCGGTCAGCTCCACGAACGTCAACCGCCGGTCCTCCGACGAGATCCTTCGCAGCGCCAGCTGGCGCCGCTCCAGCCGGTCGACGATCCGGCTCACACCGCTCCTGGTGAGGCAGGTCGCCTCGACCAGATCGAGCATGCCCGCTCGGCCGCCCGAGACCGCCCCCAGGCGCACCATCACCTCGGCCGCCGAGAGCGAGAGCCCGGTGGCCGCCAGCAGCCTGCGGTCCAGGGCGACCTCCAGGAGTCGGTGCGCCTGAAGCAGGCTGAGAGTAGCCGCCACGGGAGCCAGGCCCTCGTCCATGCCGCAATTTTGGCTGGTGGAGCGCAGCGGCGGGGCCACGGGCCGGGCCACCGGCACAGTTCCGCCAACTTTCGGCGAAGGCACCAGCGACGCGACTTTGTGTCCGGTCCGCCCGGCACCGCCGGTCCTGGGCCGGTCGGGGCCGAACCGACCGGGTGGCGCCGATCCGAGCGCGTCGGTGGCTCCCGCCCGGAGCCCAGGCCGGGACCGGCCCCGGTCGGCGGCCCGCGGTTCGACCACGGCTATCGCACCGCCACCGCGTAGACGATCAGGACGGTGATGAACACGTAGAGGAGGTAGAGGTTTACATCCCCCGACTGGAGCGGCTGCAGCCGTTTTGCCAGCCACTCCGCCAAGTGGATGATCGGGTGGTAGAGATAGCGTTCGAACAGCGGGGTCACCTGGAATCTGTAGTGCACCGGGCCCGACCTGCCGGCCGGGTCGTCAGAGGCCCGGGTCACCTCCACGTGAGGTCGGTACAGGCCATCGAAGGTCACCCGCACCGGGTTGGCGTGAGTGGTCGCGGTGTACTGCATCCGGGGCCGAAAGCGCATGACCCCGCCGGCCCAGACCGGCACCCGACGATCCCCGACCGAGCGCCGACGCAGGCGCACGATGGCGAGCGGGACCAGCAGCATCGCCACCAGGCAGACGGCCAGGTAAGTCGGAGAGAAGGAGCTGAAATTGGCGTGGGCCGGGATCACGGTCAGACCCGGCACGGTAAGGCGGGCCAGAATGTCAGTGCCGGTGGTGGCGGCCACCACCTGGTCCAGCCCGGTCAGTACCAGGGGAGCTCCCAGGGCCAGGAACAAGCAGGCGATGGCGAGCAGGGCGGCACCTGCCATCGGCTGGCCTCCCTCCTCGGCGCGGGCCGCTCCCTCGCTTCGCGGCATCCCCAAGAAGGGCATTCCGAAGGCCCTGGCGAAGGCGTTCACGGCCAGACCCCCAGTCAGGGCCAGGGTGGCCGCCGCCACCACGATGAGCACCCCGACCAGGTGGCTGTGGATGCGGAAACCCTGGAAGAGCCCCTCAAACACCAGCCACTCGCTGACGAAGCCGTTCAGGGGCGGCAGGGCTGCGATCCCCAAGGTCCCCACCAGAGCGAGTGCGGCGGTCACCGGCATCCGCCGGGCCAGCCCGCCCAGCCGGTCCAGGTCGCGCAACCCGGTGACGTGCTCCACCACCCCGGTCTGGAGGAACAGCAGGGTCTTGTAGGTGGCGTGGTTGAGCACGTGG
>JABEUU010000042.1 GCA_013044295.1 Candidatus Dormiibacterota bacterium | reverse complement strand
TCGGTCATGGCGGCCTGGACCCGGACCCAGGACGGGGGCACCATGCCCCCCGGAAAGGGCTCGATGTCATGCTCCCGAAAGCTGCCCGGACGCTCGCTGGGAAGCGCGTTGGGATGCGGCGCCACCCCCCATACGGGCCCCATCGCGAGCTCATGAACATGGCGCACTTCGGTCAGAGTGAGTGGGGTCTCGGCTGCCCAGCTGCCTGAATTGGGTGCATGACCGTAGACCCACTGAGCCGCGGCGGCATAGCCAGTCACCTCCAGGTATTCGCTGAGCTCCTTGTTTCCCACTGCCCGACCCTCCGCCAGGAGGGCCTCCACCTGCTTCATCACCAGCGTGTTGCCCTCGAGCGCGGTCGAGTGGTGGGCCTCCTGGTACCAGATTGCGGTCCAAATTCGCTCGGAGTCTGCGGGCGAGGGCAGTTGGCCCATGCGCTGGCGTAGCTCTGTCATCGCCTCCTCCAGCCGCTGGTAGACCAGTTGCCGGGAGGGACGGCCTCGCCGTGAAATGTTGTGTGCCATCGATAATAATCCCAACACAACACTTTAGCTAATTTGTTGTGTTGGGATTATTTATACCTCGACGCGACAACTCCGCCTCCGCCCTCTCGCTCCCGAGACCATGCGTAGTGGGCCGAGCCTGATCGCCGATCCAAATGGCCCAGGTGCTTCGGCCGTGGCATGGTACCCAGGATTGCGGGTACGAGAGGCTGGCCCACGAACGAGCTCGCCGCTGCCGCCCGCCTCCAACGCTCAACTGCTCCCAACCCCAGGGCGCACCCCTTCCCACCGGCTCGGCGCGGTGGCGCTGCGCAGCTGGTAGTTTCCCGGCCCCAACGCCGACAGTGTTCAGGTCCGACCCGCCGCAACTGATCGGGGACAACGGGCCGACCAACGAGGTAACCCCAGGCTGCCTGGTCCCGCGGAAAGCCAGCTGCTGTGGCTGCTGGTGCTGCCGGGAGGAAGCGCAGCTGAGCCGCCATCAATCCAGTGGTCGGGCCATTACTCCCCGCTACCTGGAGCCCATTCCGCTCGCGCCAAGAAAGCTTATCGGCAGCTCATAGAGGAGTTCTAACTTCCCCACCGACTGGGGCCCGTCGGGGAAGGACCCGAGTTCTCTGGATCCGGGCTCTCCGACGCCCCGGCTGCGAGCGCTCCAGTGGTCCCAGTGGCGATCAGCGCAGCAACGGATGTGGCTCGGATTCGGACCGGAAGCCGCTATCGACTGGGGTGAGCACTTTGCCCCACCAGTCTTCCGACAGCGCGATCGCCTTACTTCGCGGGTTCCCGAGGATCAAGCCCAATGGTGGCTGCGCGGTGTGAGCCGTTCCAGCTGCGTGACATGCGCGGGTTCGAGTTCGGCTAGTGAGGTGACCCCGAGGAGTCGCATCGTGCGTCTAATCTGCGATGACAGGATTTCAATCGCGCGATCGACCCCCTCGCGCCCGCCCGCCATGAGGCCATACAGATAGGCACGGCCGACCAGTGTGAAGCGAGCACCGACGGCGACGGCGGCGACGATGTCGGCACCGGACATGATGCCGGTGTCGAGGAGGATCTCCGTGTCCGCTCCCACCTCTCTCACGACTTCGGGGAGCAGGTGGAACGGGATGGGGGCGCGATCTAGCTGGCGGCCGCCGTGGTTCGACAGGACGATCCCGTCGACCCCCATCGAGCCAAGCTTGCGAGCATCATCCAGATTTTGCACACCCTTGACGACGAGCTTGCCTGGCCACTGTTCCTTGATCCAGGCGAGGTCCTCGAAGGTGACGGTCGGGTCGAACGTGCTGTCCAGGTATTGGGCAATCGTGCCCGACCACCGGTCGAGCGATGCGAAGGCGAGGGGTTCGGTGGTGAGGAAGTTGATCCACCAAGCGGGTCGCAGGATCGCGTCGGCAATCGTCTTGATCCCGAGCGTTGGCGGGATGGTCATCCCGTTGCGGTTGTCCCGCAGCCGGGCTCCGGCGACCGGGACATCGACGGTGATCAGCAGGGTGTCGAAACCAGCTGCCGCCGCCCGATCGACCAGTGCCATTGACCGGTCACGGTCCTTCCACATGTAGAGCTGGAACCAGTTGCGGCCGTGCAGGTTGGCTGCCTTCACATCCTCGATCGAACAGGTTCCGAGCGTGGACAGAGAGAATGGGATGCCGGCGGCGCCGGCGGCGGACGCACCGGCGATCTCGCCCTCGGTCTGCATCATCCGGGTGAAGCCGGTTGGAGCGATGCCGAAGGGGAGGGCGGCCGGGCCGCCGAGCACGGTCGTCGCGGTGTCCACCGCGGACACGTCGCGCAGGATGGACGGGTTGAACTGGATGTCCTCGAACGCCTGACGTGCACGGGCCAAAGAGATCTCGGCCTCAGCGGAGCCATCGGTGTAGTCGAACGCCGCCTTCGGGGTGCAGCGCTTCGCGATCGTGCGCAGGTCGTAGATCGTCAGAGCGGACTGGAGCCTGCGCTTCTTCGCATTCAGCTCGGGCTTCTTGAACTTCATCAACGGAGCAAGGTCTCGCGGCCGGGGGAATCGTCTGTCAATCATGGTGCTTCGTACTTTCTCGTTGTGGGCCAATCGCCCTTTCCGTTGCCCACGAGAGGCGAAATTCGGCGTAGTAGCGAGTGCTGTGGACGCTCACCCGAGCAGCGGCATCCGGCAACGAGGTCGGACTCAAGCGTTTCGAGCACGTCCTCCCCGTCGCGTGGGCGTCGGCGGTCACAGCGTTGCTCCTCATCGCTACAGTATGCAGTCTCACCACACGCTACACCGTAGCAGTCCACGGATGCGAACGCACCGCAGGGCGGCAGGGACTCCGCCCCAGGCATGACGGGACTGGCCATGCCCGTCCTGACGCGCGTAGGCACAGACCACGTCCTCGGTCGAGTACGCCAGCCGGGCATACAACAGATACACCTTGGCCTCTATCCCTGCGATCCTCATCGTCGCCTCCCCGAAGTCGAACTGCGCTTCGGCCTCAAGGTCGTGCGCCAGCGGCAGGGTCACGCTCCTGGTGCTGGCCCGCTGGTTCCGTCGCACCCACTGCCGGACCGTCGACTTCCCGCCCTCAAAGCCGTATTCGGCTGCAGCCGTTGCTAGTGTACTGTCACGGTTTTAACTGGTGATGAACTGACGAGCCACCCGTCCCCTCCGGACCTTCACCAGGATCTCCTCGGCGGTGGCGGTCCACACGAACGCGCGGGGACTGTCGTTGTTGGCGTTGAGGTAGGCCTCGATGGCGGCGATCAAGTTGGGAACGGAGTGGAAGACACCGCGCCGGATGGCCTTGTCGTCCAAATCCCGGAACCATCGCTCCACCAGATTGACCCAAGAGCTTGAGGTGGGAATGAAATGCAAGTGGAAGCGAGGGTGCCTGCTGAGCCCCGGCTCGCAGCTGCGAGCACATGCCGATCATTTGGATCGGGCAGGGCCAGGCCCGGCTCAAACCGCTCCCAACCCACCACCAGGGCGTCCTCAAAGGCGGCCGCCATGGCCGCGAACCTGTCCAGGAATTGCTCGGCAGGTATTTCTGGGTGCACCACCTGCAAGGCCGCCACCGCCTCGTCCACCATCCGCTGCTACCACAGGGGACGATAGAGGTTGCACTCGGCGATACGCAGCAGGGTATCGGCCAGCGAGATCGGGACCAGAACACAAGCATCGAGAAGGGCCGCGTATGGCGCGATGCACAAGTTAGGTTCGGGCACGGCCTGACAACTTGCGGCGGGCCGCTTGCAAGGCGGCCTCGTAGTCCTCGGCTGGCCTCTCGTGCAAACCGAGCTCGCTCGCGTCGGTGGTGAGCCGCCGGAGCGCCTCCTTCCGATCTGAACGTCGGCTCGACTGATAGGCCAGAAGGTCCAGAAGGGCCACGCGTCGATGCCGCCCCGGTCGGTCGAAGGGGATCTCGCCGGCTTCCAAAAGCTTCACCAGGGTGGGCCTGCTGATACCGAGAAAGTTGGCCGCCTGCTGGGTCGTGAGTCGCTGGATAGCCGGTGCCAGGCTGATCGCCTGGCCGCCGCGCATGGCCCGCACCACCTGCACCAGCACCTGGTAGACCTCGGGAGGCAACAGCACCCGCTCCCCATTGGGGCCGACCAAGAGGGCGGGTTCGCGGTAGGTCTCCACGAAACGCGCCAGCTCACCCAGGGACTGGAGATCCTGGGGCGGAAAGACTACGTCCCGCCGGACGGCCGCGTCGGTGCTCATCTTCCAGTCCTCCCGCAAGCCTGGTGGCCTCTTCCACCCGCCAGGTTAGCAGGATATCGAAATAATCGCAAATCTCGCAACCGGCGAAAGCCGTGACCGTCAGAGCGTGCGCCGACCGCCCTGATCTCGTACACCTCGCCCCTCGGCCTCGGCTGAGACCACTGGCCACCGTCCGATGAGGGTATGTGGTGCCAGACGTCGGCAAGCCCCGAACGAGAGAAGGAAGCGGACCCGCCGGTCCGGGCACCGGGAGGATCCTCGGCCGCTGGTGCCACACTGTCATACACAATGGGACAGAGCCTCACATTCCGTACCCGGCCGGACGTTCTGGAGCAGCTCCAAAGGCAGGCCAAGCAGGTTCACCTGCCCAAGACTGTCCTGGCCGAGCGCTACGTCCAGGAGGGACTGGCGATGGACCAATTCCCCGGGATCGTGTTCCGGGGCGGCGCACTGGGACGCCGGCCCGGCCTCAGCGGCGGACCCGATGTGTGGGAGGTAGTGGAGATCTTCCGAGCCGAGTCCAGCGACCTAGCCGCGACCGCCCAGAACCTGGAGCTCCCAGTCGCCCTGGTGGAAGCCGCCCTCAGGTACTACGGGTCCCATCG
The DNA here is from genome assembly GCA_013044295.1 of Candidatus Dormiibacterota bacterium. Taxonomy (GTDB): domain Bacteria; phylum Chloroflexota; class Dormibacteria; order Aeolococcales; family Bog-877; genus AG-12. The sequence continues at coordinate 4,532 of JABEUU010000042.1, read as the reverse complement.
GGCCGAGGTGGACGAGGCCATCGAGACCAACTTGCAGCTGCTGGAGCAAGCTCGGCTGGAATACGAGCAAGGGGAGCAAGTACTCCAGCGATGAGGGTGCTCCTCGATGAGCAACTGTCCCCGGAGCTGGCCCGGCAACTGCAGCGGCGGGGGCATGATGTCGTGTCCGTGGCGGAGGAGGGACTCAGAGGGCGGGAAGATGCGGCGGTGTTGACCTGGGCTGCGATTCAGCAGCGCGTAGTCGCCATCAACAACATCCACGACTTCAGGCCCTTGCACGCGGAGTACCTGTCCGCGGGGCTCACCCACTACGGCATCATCCTCATCGCATCCACCAAGTTCAGCCTGCGATTGGACGCTCTGGGAAAGGTCGTCACCGCGCTCGACCAGCTGCTGGCGTCGCACCCCGGTCTGGCAGACCTGCTCGGTCGCGAGATCTTCCTCTGACTCGGCAGGGAATATCCGGGAGTCTCGCATCCCATCCTGGGGAGAGATCTGCCCGACGGCGCGCCGTCGCCACGCCCCCACCCGCCCCAGCTGACCCAGGACGGAGAACCGGGTGCGGTCGACGGCCCCGCATGGTGCGGACACGAGCCAGGGGCCGCCGGGAGAGCGACGGTCGCATTGTGAGGCCCCCCTGGGAGGGCAGCCACACCCGGGTCGAATGAACCGGCGTGCCTCCAGCCCTGCGGCTACACCCGGACTATCTCGAGTCCAAGCACCCCCTCAAGCGGATCGAAGTCCAGGTCCTGAGTGACCACCGGGAGCCCCTGCGCGATGGCGGTCGCTGCGATCCACAGGTCGTTCACGTTGACCCGGCGGCCGACCTCGGCCAGGTGGACCCGAAGCCGGGCCCAGGCCAGCGCCACTCGCTCCTCCGCCGGCAGCACCTCCATGTCCCTGGCCAGGTCCACGGTGGCCAGCCGGGTTGCACGGGTCTGCGAGTCGACCGCCGCCAACACCCCAACCTGCAACTCAGCCAGGGTTACGACCGAGATCGCCGATTCATCGGGCAGCCGCTGCGCATCGATGGCGCGTCCCGACTCGTTGGCGATGAAGACGCTGGTGTCGAGGATCCCTCGAGCCGGCCTGCTCACCGAGGCGGCCCCAGGTCATCGGTGGTTTCACCCGCGAGCTGGACGAGGTCATCTCGCAGGCCTGGATCAGCTTGACTGGTTGGCAGCCGTCGGACCAGCTCCGCCCACGGGAGCCAGCGCTGGTGAGTCCGCCGAAGTGGGACCAGCTCGGCTACCGCCCGGCCCCGAACCGTGATTACGACCTCCTCCCCGGCTTCGACGCGCCGGAGGAGCCCGGCCGTGTCATTGCGCAAGTCCCTAGAGGCAACCAGTCCCACGTCGGCAGTGTAGCAGATTCGTAGCACACCGTGGGAAGTGCCTGGACCAACTTGGAGTCCGGTGCCCCTGGTCAGCTCTAAATGGGGAGAGTCGGACAGATGGGCGATCATGGACGCAGCCGCTGGGGAGGTTCCGGCTCGCCCCCGCAGCATGCTTGCGGACCCGCTTCCTCCAGCCGTTCTCGCAAGTACCGAGAGCGCGAGTGTCGGGCGTCGCCAGTGGCACCCATCGCCGGCTGTATCCAGGGCGACCAGCGCACCGTAGGCGGTGCCTCCCCCAATCTCGAGCTGGCTCAGAAGCTGCGGCAGGCGCCGAGCCCCCTCGATGCAGATCGCCGCAGATCGCCAAGGAATACAGGCTCCGCCGGGAGACCAAGTCCCCGTATCTCCTGACGGGCAACCTCCACTCGAGCCTCATCAGGGCGTCACCAGATAAGTAGCCCTGATGGGACAACTGATCTATTCGGCGATCGCCTCGCTCGACGGTCATGTGGAGGACCACGGGGGCAACCTTGACTAGAGCGCTCCGGACCAGGAAGTGCTCAGCTTCATTAACGATCTGGAGCGGCCCATCGGCGCTTACCTGTATGGCCGTCGAATGTACCAGGCCATGCTTTACTGGGAGACCGTCCAACTCTCCTCGGACCAGCCAGCTGAAGTCCACGACTTCCAGGCGATTTGGCACCGGGCCCAGAAGATCGTCTACTCGCGAACCCTGGAGTCGGTGTCGAGCGTCAGAACCCGGGTCGAGCCCGACTTCGACACCGCCGCAGTCCAGGACCTGAAGGTGCGATCCGAGCACGATCTGACGGGAGGGGGCTCCGGCCTGGCAGCTGGGACCATCACAGCCGGGCTTGTTGACGAGCTGCGCCTGTTCATGCTCCCGGTCGTCATCGGAGGAGGTAAGGGCTGGCTGCCAGAGGGCGTGCTGGTCGACCTCGAACTGCTAGACACACGTCGTATTGCCGGCGGGGCGACGCAACTGAGGTACCGCCTGGCATCCCCTGGAGAACCCCAGCTGCGCTAGGCGGGCTGGTAGGTCGCGATGATTACGCCGGTGGTGCTGGTGATGCTATCGACGAGCCGCAGCTTGACCAGGTGGTGGTCGGGTTCAAACAGCCTCTGGCCGGCACCGAGCACCAGCGGATAAACGAAGAGCAGGTATTCGTCGATCAACCCGTGAGGCAGCAGCGAGCGGATCAACTGGCCACTGCCCATGATCACGAGATCCCCGGTCCCGGCTTCCCTGAGATGGGCCACCGCCGTTGGGACGTCGCCTGACAGCAGCGTCGAGTTCGGCCAGGCCAGCTCCGTCGTCGGGTCGGTGGAGGCGACGTATTTGGGAGCGTTGTTAAGGGCTTTCATGTACGGGCCGCCCTGCCGGTTCCAAGAGGACAGCATCGACTCGTAGCTCCAGCGGCCGAGCAGCAAACCACCGTCCGGCTCACCCATACGGCGCCCCAGCACTTTGGCCATGACCTCATCGCCGGCGCCGGCCGCCCACCCGCCGTGGCCGAAGCCACCACGGGTGTCCTCATCGGGTCGCCCGGGCGCCTGCATCACACCGTCGAGTGTGATGTGGTTAATCACCACGAGCCGCATGGAATGCCTCCTCTGCGGGCGAGCCTGAACTGCGAGAAGATGATATAAGAACAATTTCTGGGTGGATCTGCTGAACTCACACCGTCCCATCCAGGCGCACCTCTGCGGGTCCCGGCAGGACCCAGGTTGGCGACAACACTCGGTCGCACAGCGGCCTACCGGTTGGCGTAGAAGTCAGCGACAGCCCAGAACGATTCCTCCGGCTCTCAGTTCATGCCTGGGTGGGTCACCCCAGTCCCGTTCTCAATCGGGCTGACCGAGCTCTGCGAGTAGATGTCGAGGTGTTACCGGGTCGTCTCGCGGTAGGGGGTGATCGCGTCAACAAAGGTGCCGACGGCGGCCCCATCCACCCCATGGATCGGGAAGCACCGGTCACCAGCAGTACCGGTCGCGAGGTCAGTGCCCTTGGTTGCCCGCCCGCTCCGACAGGGTCCGCTCCTCCGTGGCCGCGCCGTCCGGTGCGATCGGTTGTGACCATCGGCCGACTTGAGGCCCCCACCCGCCCTCTACCTGACAGCCCCATGGTCAGCTTCGAGATTGCCTCGGCCGGTCGACCAACTGGCATGGGTTACGAATAACCTGTAAGACAGATGACAGCCAGATGAGATCGTCATGACTGGAGGCCAAGCGCTGCCAGACCCAATCCCAAACGACCACCGCGAGCCGCTGTTCGGCTCATTCCTCACCCCTGACGCCGCCCAGCCCCAGCGGGTGCTCACTCTGGCCCGGCTCAGTGAACAACTCGGCCTCCAGATTGTCAGCGTGCAGGATCACCCGTACCAGGCCCGCTTCCTCGACAGCTGGACTCTGTTCTCGGTGATCGCGGCGAGCACCGAGCGCATCGCGGTGGTGCCCAATGTTGCCAACCTGCCCATGCGGCCGCCCGTGGTGCTTGCCCGCAGCGTCGCCACCCTCGATCTGCTGTCCGGCGGGCGGGTCGAACTGGGACTCGGCGCCGGTGCGTTCTGGGACGCCATCGCCGCCAACGGCGGGCCTCGACGAACCCCCGGCGAATCCGTGGACGCGCTCGCGGAGGCGATCTCCGTGATCCGTCGGGTATGGGACGTCGACGGTGGTGCGATCCATGCCGATGGCCGCTACTACCAGCTCCCGGGCGCTCATCCCGGGCCGGCGCCGGCGCATTCGGTGGGCATCTGGGTGGGTTCCTACAAAGCTCGCATGCTGGCGCTGACCGGACGGCTGGCAGACGGATGGCTCCCCAGCAGCAGTTACGCCCCACCGGAGCAGCTGCGGGCGATGAACGCGCAAATCGACGACGGCGCGGAAGCTGCCGGACGCCGAGCTGCCGACATCCGCCGTCTCTACAACATCGCGGGACGTTTCGCCAACCGCTCGGGCGGGTTCCTGGACGGGCGCTGCGAGCAGTGGGCAGAGCAGTTGGCGGAGCTCACTTTGGTTGAACATATCAGCGGCTACATCCTGGCGAGCGACGATCCCGACACGCTCCGGCGCTTCGCCTCCGAGGTCGTCCCCGCAGTGCGAGAGCTCGTGGCCACGGGACGGCAGCGGTCGGCCGAGCCCGTTGGCAGCCCGCCCCCAGCGCTTCTCCCGCGGG
>JABEUU010000201.1 GCA_013044295.1 Candidatus Dormiibacterota bacterium | reverse complement strand
CGCCTGCAGGCCAGGCTATGACCCGCCCGGGTTCCTTGCCGCGGTGCGGCGACAGTTGCCCTCAGAGAAGATCCTGGTGATCCCTCCGTCCCAGGATGTCGTCGGGGTTCCGGTGGATCCAGTTCTGCAGCCAGCACCGGTGATCGAGCAGGCAATCATCAACGTGACGGCGCCCGACTTGGGCGACGGCGATCCGGGCGAGGGGATACACGTGGTGTGGGTGGTTCAGGCCACTCCCCAGGCGGTGATCTGGACCTGGCCCGACGGCACCAGATCGGAGATCGCGCGCTGGATTCCTCAGGTCGACGAGCGGGGTGGCCGGATTCTGGCGCAACTCGATTACCTGGTCACGGCGGCAGGATTCTGGTCCGATGGGGTTACCGTCCAGCAGCTGCCCTCGCTCACGGTGGGCACCATATCGGTGCCCGTGGGGCTCCCCTACAACGTCCAGCAGGTCCAGTCCTCGCTCGGCTGATTCCCCGCCCGGCGCGCAAGGCCTTCCCGGAGCGCCGGAAGCGAGGGCGCTTCGCCTGGGCGGCTTGGTGCGGGGCGGGGCTTCGTCGGAAGTTATTAGACTGGGCGCGCCGGAGATGGGGCCGCCTAGCTCAGCTGGTTAGAGCGCACGGTTCACATCCGTGAGGTCGAGGGTTCGAGTCCCCCGGCGGCCACCACAATCCCACCCGGCCAGCCGCGACCCTTGCTCGGGTCCCTCAAGGGGGACCTGAGAGCCACCCGGTGGTCCCTGGGTTTGGGCCCCAGCGTGCGCTGGGAACCCCCTGCGGGACGACCCGGGTCGCGCGCACCCCGGCCTGCGTGCGATCCTTACTCTCCCATGCGTAATCCAGGGAGCCGTGAGCTCCGACGACGGCAGGCCCGACTCGAGAGCCAGCAGCGGAACTCGGTCCGGGAACGCGCCCAGGCCCCCAGCCGCGACGAGGTCATGCGCCGCGGTGGGCTGTTGGAGGGTCTCGCCCCTGGCTTGGTCAGCCGGCTGGCAGTCGCGTCGCTGGCGGCGGGGGTGCTCCTGGTCGCCATCTCCGTCCTGGGCCTGCTGGTGGAAATTGGTCAGCACGATCTGTTTTTGGGCATCGTCGTCGTGCTAGTGGCGGTGGTCATGGCCGGGACCGCGCTTTCGATCACAGCACCGGCATTCCTGACCGCCAGGGGGGATCGCAAGGCCGAGCCACGCAACCTCCAGGGGCCTCTGGTTGGGGCCAGCCGGATCTCCCCGACCCCCACCCTGGCCACCATCGCGGTGACCGTGGGCAAGAACGTGGAGCAGTTCCGGGTGCGGCGGGAGTTCTTCGACCGGATCACGTCCGGGGCCACGGTGGTGGGCCTCACCGTCACCCCCGGGCTCAACTACGTCCAGACCCTGACTGTGATCCGCCGCGATCGCATGGCGGTGATGAAGGAGCCGCCGGTGACCCGGGCGATGCAGATTTCGGTGTGGTTGCCGATCATCTCACTCGGGTCCCTGGTCCTGGGACTCGCCGTGGGCTGTGCCATCGGCGTGGTGCTCCCCCTGGGCGAGAATATCTTCCACCCGCTGGTGGCGCTGGCGCTGGCGGCTGTGGTCGCTGGGGCGGTGGCTCTGGGAACCCGCTGGTACAGCCAGAGGCTGGCGTCCCAGTTGGGACTCTGAGAGCGAACCTCCAAGCCGGCCCCGGGCACGCGGCCCGCAATCTCAGCCGGCCCAAGGTGGCAGCTGGTTCCTGGTAGAATCCCCACGTTACCTGCACCCGGTCCCCAGCCGGCTGCAACCCCACAGGATCTGGGAGGCGCCTGATTGCTGCGCGAGTACGAACTCTTCTACATCGTTCGCCCTGACCTGGACGAGGAACAGGTGCGCGTCGCCATGGACGAGGTGGCCTCGATGGTCGCCGGTCACGGTGGCGAGGTCGGCAAGTCATCGCTTTGGGGCAGGCGGCGCCTGGCGTACACCATCGCCGGCTTCACCGACGGCTACTACGTCCTCAAGGAGGTCAGCCTTCCCGCCGAGGCGCTGCGCGAGCTCGAGCGCCAGTTGATTCTGGATGAGCGAGTGATCCGCCAGATGATCACCCTCAAGCAGGTGTACTTCCTCCCCGAGGGGGAGGATCGCCGCGGCCGCGTGCGGACTCGCAGCAAGGACCGCGCGGCGGCCCGGGCCGGCGGCGCCGCCCCCGAGGAGATCCCAGAAGCGGACCTTCTCGGCGAGGACGCGGACCTGGACGAGCTGGACACAGCCGAGGTCGAAGCGGAGCCAGACGATGTCGTCGACGACCTGTCGGCGGATGAGGGGAGCGGGGAGGAATAGCCATGGCTGGTTCTCTCAACCGGGTGATGTTGATCGGGCGCTGCACCGCCGATCCGGAGATGCGCTACCTTCCGAGCGGGCAGCCGGTCACCCAACTTCGAATTGCCACTAACCGGTACAGCACCTCTCAGGAGGGGGAGCGACGCGAGTTCACCGACTACCACGACGTGGTGGTCTGGAACATGGGCGGGCGCAAGCTTGCCGAGCTCGCCGGACAGTACCTCAAGAAGGGAAGCCTGGTCTACATCGAAGGCCGGATTCAGACCCGCTCCTGGGACGGACAGGATGGCCAGAAACGCTATCGCACCGAGATCAACGCCAACGACATCCAGTTCCTCGAGTCCCGAGCTGGCGAGGGTGGCGAGGCCGGGCCCCGGGTCGCCTCCTTCCCGCCCGCCGCGGCCCGCGGTGATGGTCCCCCGGATCCGGGGGACACTCCCGACGGGGACATCGATCCCGATGACATCCCCTTCTAGGCGCATTTGAATCGACTCAGCGGAGGCTAGGAAGAGCAAACATGTCGGAGTACGCGCGGCGTCGTCCGCGCAAGGTGTGCAACTTCTGCTTGGAGCGGATCGTGGACGTCGACCACAAGGATGTGGCTCGTCTGCGCCGCTACATCAGTGAGCGAGGCAAGATCCTGCCCCGTCGCGTGACCGGGACCTGTGCCCTGCACCAGCGCCGTCTGACCGTCGCCCTGAAGCGCGCTCGGCACATGGCGCTGCTGCCCTTCTCCACCGACCAGCGCTAGCGTTTCGCGCCGACCGCGTCCGGAGCGCGGGCCCGGGTTTAAAGTGGCAGGGAAGCGGCCCACAAAAGGGAGGCGACTCCATGGTCACACCGGCGCAGTCACGCCTGGTCACCCTGTCACTGGACGTGGGGGGCACGGGCATCAAGGGCGACACCCTGGATGCCCGTGGGGCTACCACCAGCAGTCGGGTGCGGATGCCAACCAGCTACCCGCTGTCGCCCCAGTCGCTGGTGTCGGTATTCGAGCAGATCGGGTCCCAGCTACCAACCTTCGACCGCGTCTCCGTGGGTTTTCCCGGAGTGGTGCGGGGCGGGCTCATCCTCAGCGCGCCGCACTTCGTGCGCCAGGGGGGTGACGACACCCCACTGGTCCCCGAGCTGGAGCGGGCGTGGTCCAGGTTCGACCTGGCTGCCGCCACTGCCAAGGCGCTCGGGAAACCGACCAGGGTCGCCAATGACGCCGAGGTACAGGGACTGGCGGTGGTCAAGGGCCGCGGTCTGGAGGTGGTGCTGACGCTCGGCACTGGGGTGGGCAGCGCCGTGTTTGAGGACGGTCGGCTGGCGCCGCACCTGGAGCTGGCGCACCATCCCCTGCACCACGATCGCACCTACAACGAGGATCTCGGGGACCAGGCTCGCAAGCGCATCGGAGCGAAGCGGTGGAACAAGCGGGTGGTGCGGATGGTTGAGGTGGTGCGAGCGCTCCTATTCTTCGACCACCTCTACATCGGCGGCGGCAACTCCGCAGCGGTGAAGGTGGCGCTGGGGGCGGACGTCACGCTGGTGGACAACGATGCCGGCATCCTGGGAGGGATCAAGCTCTGGGCGGCGCCGACCAAGCTGTCCGAGCCCACTTCGATAGACTAAACGGCATACTCGGCGAGTGGTGGCCTCCATCGCGGCCTAGCCAGTCGACGAACAGTTTGGAGGACACTGACCTTGCAGTCACCCGGAGCGCCCGCACCTCGAATCCTGGTGGCGGACCCGATCGCGGAGGACGGTGTCCGTCGGCTACGCGAAAGCGCCGAAGTTGAGCTGGTTCAGCGCCTTAGCGAGGACGAGCTGGTGGAGCGGATCGCACCGTTCGCAGCGTTGGTCGTCCGCAGTGAGACCAAAGTCACCAGCCGGGTGATCCAGGCCGGCGTCAACCTCCGGGTGATTGGGCGCGCAGGGGTTGGGGTGGACAACATTGACCTTGATGCCGCCACCGCCAATGGCGTGCTGGTGGTGAACGCGCCGACTGGCAACACCGTGGCGGCGGCCGAGCACACCCTCGCCCTGATGCTCGCCCTCTGCCGCAATGTGGCGGTTGGAGACAGCTCGCTGCGGGCGGGCCGTTGGGACCGTTCAAAGCTGGTCGGAAGCGAGCTTCGAGGCAAGACCTTGGGGGTCGTGGGCCTGGGCAAGATCGGCGCTGAGGTCGCCCGCCTCGCCCTCGCCTTCCAGATGCGGGTGATCGCCTTCGATCCGCTGCTGGCCGCCGATCGGGCCGCCCAGCTCGGAGTCCAGCTGGGCACCCTGGAAGCGGTGCTGGCAGGGGCCGACATTCTGACCCTGCACACTCCGCTGAACGATGCCACTCGAGGGCTGATCGGGGCCCGCGAGCTGCAGCTCATGCCCGAGGGCGCCCGGGTGATCAACGTGGGCAGGGGCGGCCTGGTCGACGAGGATGCCCTGGCGGCCGCCGTGGCCTCGGGACACCTGGCGGGGGCAGCCATCGACGTGTTCGTCAAGGAGCCTCTGGCTCCTGGTCACCCCTTTTTGGCGGACCCTAGGATCTTGATCACCCCCCACCTGGGCGCCTCCACCGTGGAGGCGCAGGTGTCCGTTGCCACCGACGTGGCCGAGCAGATTGTGGACGTTCTGGCCGGGCGACCGGCGCGCTGGGCGGTGAACGCCCCGCGCGTCGCTCAGGAGGAAGCTCAGGTGGTGGTCCCATATCAGGACCTCGCCATGCGTATGGGCAGCCTCTGGGCCCAGCTCGGGGGCGGGGCCGTGCGCCAGGTGGAGCTGATCTATCGGGGAGATGTGGCCCGGGTGCAGTCGGCCGCCATCACGGCCGAGGCCCTGGGAGGGATGCTAAGTCACTTTTCCCAGGAACGGGTTACAGCTGTCAACGCTGGGGAGGTGGCGCGCCAGCACGGCATCGTGGTCCAGGAGCAGCGCAGCTCTGAGGCGGGCAGCTTCGCCGGCGCGCTCCTGCTGCGGGTGCAGGGCGATGGGCCGCGCGAGATTGAGGGGACGGTGGTGCTGGGGGAGCCCCGGGTTATGCGGCTCGACGGCCTGCGCATGAACCTGGTCCCGACCGGCTCCTTTCTGATGCTCTACCACAAAGATCGGCCCAGCCTGATCGGCGAGATCGGGCAGCTGCTGGGACGGGCCAATGTCAATATCGCTGAGATGCAGGTGGTCCGGGACGCTCCTCGAGGCCGCGCCGTGACCGCGGTCAGGGTCGACGATTCTGTCGCCCCCGAGCTGGCCGCTGAGCTGCGCCTGGTCGAAGGGGTTGAGAGCCTCTTCCAGGTTGAGCTCTAGGGGATCCATGGCTCGGGTCTCCCCCTTCACCGGCATTCGCTACGATCCTGCCCGCATCGACCTCGCGGATGTGCTGGCGCCGCCCTACGACGTGATCGGGCCGGAGCTGCAGGGCGAGCTCTACTCCCGCGCCCTGCAGAACATCGTCCGGGTGGAGTTGGGCAAGGACTATCCCGGGGACGCTGCGGATGGCGCCGATCGCTATAGCAGGGCTCGTGACCACCTCCGCCCCTGGCTCGATCAGGGCTTCCTGATGCGTGACCCCGAGCCCTCCTTGTACCTCCATCGGCACTCGTTCCAGCTCCCCGGCGAACGCGGACTACACTCTCGCCTGGGGTGCTTCGCCTCGGTTGAGCCGGTGGCCCATGAACGCCGCGAGGTGCTCCGCCACGAGCTCACCCTGAGCGGCCCACGCGAGGATCGCATCAGGTTGCTGCAAGCCACCAGAACCCAGACCTCACCGGTCTTCCTGCTCTACGAGGAGTGTCCGGAGGTGTCTGTGACCATGCAGGAGCAGGTGGGGCTGGCTGAACCTGTCGGCGACGCGGTCACCGATGGCGAATTCGGGCCGGAGCGGCATGAGCTATGGCGAGTGACCGACCCGGCGGCGCTGGCATCGATCTGCGACGGCTTGAGCAACACCCACCTTTACATCGCCGACGGCCACCATCGCTATGAGACCGCGCTACGACTGCACCTCCCCGGAGTCCTCGCCTTGCTCGCCCCTCTGTGGGACCCGGGCAATGTCATCCTGCCCACCCACCGGCTCTTGCCCAAGAGCCGCCTCAGCGCTGACCAGCTGGCGACGAACCTGTCCGGCCTGGGCTGGGATGTGGCGGTCCTGGCCTGGTCGGCGATTCCATCCAGGCTGGCTGAGCTGAGACCGACTCACCATGCCTTTGGGATCTTGGATTCGGGGAGCCAATTCGTGGTGGGGCGCCGCCGCCAGGCCGAGTCGCGGCCGGGCGCGGCGGCAGGCCTGGATGTCGCGGTGCTCGACCGGGAGATCATGGAGGCTCAGCTGGGAGTCGTGCCCAAGGACTCGGAACTGGGCCGACTCCGCTACATCCGGGATCCCGAAGAGCTGGCTGCCCAGGCCCGGGCCCGAGCGGCCCTGGGGTTCCTGCTCAACCCCACTTCGGTAGAGGAGATGGTGGAGGTCGCCCTGGCCGGGGAAGCCATGCCCCAGAAGTCGACATACTTCTTCCCCAAGGTGCCAGCTGGTCTGGTGCTGATGGAGGCGAAGTGAGCTGGGGCCCCTGCCTTCGCACCCACCGCGGGGCGTGCCGGGGGACGGCCCTGGTTTGGTCCTGACGGCAATCCGGGTACTCTAGTAGCTGAAGTGCCTACGTACGCCTACCGTTGCGAGGACGGTCACGAGTTCGAAACCGTGCAGTCGATCAAGCATCCGCCGCTGACGACCTGCCCCACCTGTGGCAAGCCGGTCCATCGCATGGTGTTCCCCGTCGGCATCGTGTTCAAGGGCCAGGGCTTTTACAAGACCGATTCCAGATCGTCCTCGACCGGGTCCATAGCGCCGGCGTCATCCACCGGCGAAAAGACCCCCAAGCCGGAAGGGCAGCCGGCCAACGGTACTTCCCCAAAGACGGCCAAGAGTGATACAGCGTCAAGTGGCGTCACCGTTGCAGGTGCCACGCCCAGCGCGGGAGAGAAGCATGGCTGAGCCAGTAGCGGTGAGCGACGCGACTTTTGACAGCGAGGTGATCAAGGCCCAGGGGCCGGTGCTGGTTGACTTCTGGGCAGAGTGGTGCGGACCCTGCAAGATGCTCTCCCCGATCGTGGCCGACTTGGCCCAGGAATACGGACCCCGGGTTAAGGTCGCCAGCCTTGATGTCGACGCCAATCCGAACATCGCCGGTAAGTTCGGAGTCATGAGCATTCCCACCCTGATCCTTTTCAAGGGTGGCGAGGCGGTCCAGCGGCTGGTCGGCTACCAGCCCAAGTCGGCGCTCAAGGCGAAGCTCGACCCTCTGGTCTGACTCTCAGGCGAGTGGCCTGACCAGGTACGATCAGGCGTCCATGCCAGACCTTCAGGAAGAATTCGGTTCGGCCTTGACGCGGGCGGTCGGCTCGCTCGGCTGGGGCGAGGCTCCCGAAGTGGTGGTTGAGCCTTCGGCCGTGGCGGAGGTGGGCGACTTCTCGAGCCCGGTTGCCTTCCGGCTGGCCAAGTCGCTCCACCGGGCGCCCCGCGAGATCGCTCAGGATCTGGTTAAAAGGTTGCAGGAGAGCCCCCCGCCCCATTGCCTGGAGGTAAACGTTAGCGGGGGCGCCTACATCAACCTGCGGGTCGACTTCTCCACCTACGCGCCCGAGGTGATCGCGGACGCCCTGCGACGCGGCCCTGTGGTCACTGTTGATCCCGATGCTGGCGCCAAGGTAGTGGTGGAGCACACCGCCACCAACCCCAACAAGGCGGCTCATGTGGGCCATCTGCGCAACGCCTGCATCGGCGACACGATGGCCCGGATCCTCCGCGCCCGAGGTCACCGGGTCGAGGTTCAGAACTACATTGATGACACCGGCGTCCAGGTGGCCGACGTGTTGGTGGGGATTCGCAACCTCGGCCTGAATGCCCAAGCGGGTGAGAGCTTCGACCGCTTCTGCTCTCGTGCTTATGTCGAGGTCTGCCGACGCTACGAGACCGAACCCGAGCTGCTCGAGCTCCGCCGGAGCACCCTGCGCGAGATCGAAGGCAGGCGAGGAGAGGTGGCCGCGGCCGCCAAGGACCTCACCAGCAAGATTGTCAGTGCCCATCTGAAGACCATGGCTCGCGCCGGCATCTCCTATGACCTCTTGACCTGGGAGTCGGACATCATCGAGCTCGGCTTCCTCCAGCACGCTCTGGACCTGATGCTGGAGCAAGGGGTGATTCAGAAGGTGGACCATGGTCGACTCCAGGGTTGTTGGGTGCTGCCCCTGGACGAGTCCCAGGACACCTCAGCGACCGAGGACGGGGACGCCAAGGTGTTGCTGAAGAGCGATGGCCTGGCGACCTACACCGCCAAGGACATCGCCTACCATCTCTGGAAGTTCGG
>JABEUU010000200.1 GCA_013044295.1 Candidatus Dormiibacterota bacterium | reverse complement strand
ACGCGGTCGCCAGATATTCGGAACACCCTATCGACTCCCAGAGCGCGACCCAGGCAGTCGACGCCGCCACCGAGCTGGCCCGTGGCACCTTCGGCGATCAGGGTGAGGACGCCGCTGCGCCCGGGACCCTATAGCCGGCGCGCGGGCCACACCGCTGATGTTGAGACTACGATGTCGGCAGATGAGTCGGCCGCGCGTGCGGACACTCCAGGACCTGGATCCAGGTTCCCACAAGCCCATCCGCTACTGCCCCGCTTTGGGCTGCCCGAAATACCACTGTGAGGCCACCGACCAGTTCCGCTCGGTCAGGTCGTCGTGGTGGCTGTCGTCGATGCGGGTCGAGACGATGGCGAGCACGGCCCCCATGGTTGCCGCCGCCTCCTCGACGCCGCCGAGGTCGCTGTCACGGTCCAGCTGGTCGACGAGCAGGACGGGGCCACCGGGGTCGTAGACCGGCGGCGCGGGGCCGAGCAGCCCGGAGAACCCTGGCCCGCCTACGCGGCCGGAGGCCACCGCGGATGCTCGGCTGGGATGAAGCGGCTTGACCCACCACTGTTCGAGCAAGGCAAGGCCAGCGGCCGCGAGCATCGCAACCTTGTCCCGATCCGCCTCCGCGGTCACCACGCGCATAGTGGTGATCGAGTCGCTTGCAGCGCGTGCCCACAGCTCGCCGAGCAACTCGCGTCCGTCGTCACCCCAGGTTCCAGCTTCGTCGAGCGCGAAGTCGTCCACGAAGCACTCGGCGTGAATCATCTGACCGACGATGAAGCCACATTCGGTCCGCAGGCACACATTGGCAGGATTGGCAGCGAGGTGGCAGAGGAACTTGGCGTGGCGCCCAGTAACCCCGGGCGCCGGCCTCCAGAAGACCGGCGAGTAGCCGGCATAGATCTGACTGCGCCGCTCCATGAGCTTGGCGGCCCAATCGCAATCGTCAGCCCCGAAGTCTCGGACGCTCATCTCCGACATCGTCGTCGGTGCCCCGAACCCAGCGCGAGCGCCTGGCGCTCCAGGGCCCGCCTGACGTGCAGGACCCGGCGAGGCAGGTCGACATCCTCCCAGCGCAGGCCCAGGAGCTCCCCTCTTCGCATGCCCGTGGCGATCGCCGGCGCGAAGAGCACCTCTGGCATGAGGACCCTCACCTCGTCCGGGTCCAGGGGCTGGATCTCGTAGCGGACCTGCTTGGGCGAGCGGACCAGTGCGGCGACATCCCTGCCCACCAGCCCCCAGCGGAGAGCCTGAGAGCGCGGTGGAGGATGCCCCGGAGGTAGTCGACTCGGCGGGGCGACTGCCCGGCCCCCAGCTTGCGATTCAGCGTCCCCTGGACCTCATCGGGGTGAGGCGGCTTAGCCGGATCCGGCCGAGGTCGGGGATGAGGTGGTGCCACACCACTCCGGCATCTGTCTCGTAGGTGGAGGCCCGAACCGAGGGACGGGCGGTGTTCTCCAACCAGCCCTCGAGGAAGTCGGCAACGGTCTGCCGCTCGGGAGGGGAGGTGCGATCCTCGGAAAACGCCGCCACAGCGCTGGTGAGCTTGGCGGCTGAGTCCGCCCGGTACGTGGCGAGGCGGTACAGCTTGGCCCCCGAGGGGGAGGTGGCCTGGGCCACCCGCCGTCGGCCCGCTGGTAGACGCTTCCCTCTAGGTTTCCCCGTCGGCCCGCCGTCCGCCGGTGCTCGCCAGCGTGCGCCGAGGGCCGCCCGTAATTGCTGTCAAAACTGCCGTCAACGGTCCCGGAGCCCGCTTCGTCATGGTAATAGACGTCCGCCCTGAGACCCAACATGTGGTGCCGCCAGCAGGATTCGAACCTGCGACCCTGGGCTTAAAAGGCCCCTGCGCTACCACTGCGCCATGGCGGCTCCCAAGCAGCCTAACGCACTACGAGGGTGGCCACCGTTCAACTCCCACCCAGATGGCACCGCCGGCGACGTCGTGGCGCAGACGCCGCTGCGGCCAGCCTGGGCGTTAGCCGATACCACTTGGACCGGGCCCGTCGACAGCGCCAGAATGCGGCCTCGGCAAAAGTACGAAAGCGTAGATCGGCTGGGCCGTGTCTCGCTGCCTGGCAGAGACCACCTTGGGGCCCCTAGAGGTGGGTGCGGGCGACCCGTCCCAACATGCCAGCCGCCCCGAGCACCGCTCGCTGCTTCGTGGAATCGGACGGCTGGACTACAATCGAGGTTCACGTCGGAACTGCAGGAGGCGGCCTCGGTGTGCCGGGGCCGAAGGGATGAGATGAGCCAGAACGGACACGTGGAGACTGGGACCGCCAGGGTCAAGCGGGGCTTGGCGGAGATGCTCAAGGGCGGCGTGATCATGGATGTGGTCACCCCCGAGCAGGCTGAGATCGCCCAGGAGGCAGGAGCCGTCGCGGTTATGGCCCTCGAGCGTGTGCCCGCCGACATCCGCGCCCAAGGTGGGGTTGCCCGCATGAGCGACCCGCAACTGGTCAAGGCCATCATGGGCGCGGTCTCGATCCCGGTGATGGCGAAGTGCCGCATCGGCCACTTCGTCGAGGCTCAGATCCTGGAGGTCCTGGGGATCGACTACATAGATGAGTCCGAGGTGCTCACCCCTGCCGACGAGGAGAACCACGTCGACAAGTGGCTTTTCAAGGTGCCTTTCGTCTGTGGCGCCCGCAACCTCGGTGAGGCCCTGCGGCGGATCTCTGAGGGGGCGGCCATGATCCGCACCAAGGGCGAGGCCGGCACCGGAGATGTGGTCGAGGCGGTCAGGCACATGCGGGCCGTGAGCCAGGGGATAAGGAGGCTGCACGGGCTGCGCTCCGAGGAGCTGGCCTCGGCGGCCAAGGAGCTGGGAGCCTCATTGGAGCTGGTGCGGGAGGTTTCGGAGACGGGACGGCTGCCTGTGGTGAACTTCTCCGCGGGCGGGATCGCCACCCCCGCCGACGCGGCGCTCATGATGCAGCTCGGTTGTGACGGCAACTTCGTGGGCAGCGGGATCTTCAAGAGTGGAGACCCCCTGCGCCGTGCCAAGGCGATCGTCCAGGCCACCACGTACTTCGACAAGCCAGAAATCCTAGCTGAGGTCAGCGAAAACCTGGGCGAGGCAATGGTGGGCATCAGCACCTCCAGCTTGCGACCTGAGGAGTTGCTGGCGGTGAGGGGCATCTGACTGAATTCGGACCTGGTGCTGTGACCGCGCCCGAGGTCGGGGTGCTGGCGCTGCAGGGCGACTTTCGAGAGCACATTCGCCTGCTCCGGGAGTGCGGGGTCAGGGCGCGCACCGTCCGCCTTCCTGAGGACATGATCGGCCTGGCCGGATTGGTCCTGCCCGGTGGTGAGAGCACCACCATGGGCCGACTCATCGAGGCTCGCTCGCTGCGCCAGCCGCTCCAGGACGCATTCGCGCATGGCATGGCCTGCATGGCCACCTGTGCGGGAACCATCCTGGCCGCCCGCGAGATCCGAGACGGCCTCCCCCAGCAGTTCA
The DNA here is from genome assembly GCA_013044295.1 of Candidatus Dormiibacterota bacterium. Lineage (GTDB taxonomy): Bacteria > Chloroflexota > Dormibacteria > Aeolococcales > Bog-877 > AG-12. The sequence continues at coordinate 41,453 of JABEUU010000200.1, read as the reverse complement.
CCTTGGGGCTGTTCGACATCGTGGTGAGGCGCAACGCCTTTGGCCGCCAGCAGGAGTCGGGCGAGGTCTGGCTGGAGGTGCCCGCCATCGGCAGCCAGCCGATCCTGGTCGCCTTCATCCGCGCACCGTCCATCGAGGAGGTAGGGCCCACGGTCGAGGTCCTGGCCCGGCACCAGGGTCAGCCTGCGGCCGTCAGGCAGGGGCGGAACATGGCCCTCACCTTCCACCCGGAGATCACCGGAGACCCCAGATTCCACCAGCTCTTCCTCGCCGGGCTGTGAGCCCCAACGTCCGCCCCCTGACGGTCGGCCGAGCGGTCGGCTGGTCCCAGTCGAGGGATGGGCGGCGCTCATGAGCCGCCCCCGTGCCTGACGTTGCTGCCGTCCGGGATGCACACTAAGACCATGCAGGTGCGCTCGGCCAGCTACCGCGATCTCGGCCAGGTTGACGACCTCTACCGGACCACCATGGAGGTGGAGGAGGAACTCACTCAGCGTCTGGCCGCGGCCGGCCCCCACAGCCCGGTCCCCGGGGCCGGCCTGGCCAGGGCCTGGTCGATCCTGACCAAGAGCCTCTCCGCCCTGATGCCTCTGGCGGATGTCGGCGACCAGCTCTTCGTCGCCGAACATCACGGTCGAATCATCGGCTTCGTGCAGGCGGAGCCGGCGCCCGGGGGCCGGGCCTGGCAGGTGATCAACCTCTGCCTGGATGCCAGCGCCGAGGGCCACTTCGCGGGCGTACCGTTGCTGCAGTATCTGTTCAACGAGGGGCTGGCCCGGGGCGTGAGCCGGTTTCTGGTGCGGATCCCCGAGGGGCACGCGCTGGCCAGCCTGCTGCGGGAGCAGGGATTCCAGCCCTATGCCAGCGAACAGATCAGCTTCCGCGAGCTTCCCCAACCTCCCCACCAGCCCCCGGAGCCGTGGGTGCCGGCCCGGCGGGAGGATCTTCTCGGGGTTTACCTGCTCTACCTGCGCACCGCACCCCATGCCGTGGCGGCCGTCGAAGCGCCGTCCCTCAAGCAGTGGCGGGCCACCTTCCAGCTCGGCTGGCTGAGCCGACTCGAGGCCCGCAGCGGCGATTCCCGGCACTACGTGATAGAGCGCGAGGGGCAGGTGGTCGCCTGGGCCGGGGTGCGCTCCGCAGCCCGGGCGCGGCCCACCCAAATCAGCATGATGCTCGACCCGCAGCATAAGGAGATGTCTGTGGAGGCGGTGCACGGGCTGCTGGGAAGATTGCCCCAGGGCGCCACTATCTGTCTGCTCCGTCACTATGACGGCGAGCTGGCCAGGGCGGTCGCCGCCCGCGGCTTCGAACCGGTCGCCACCCAGCTCCTGATGGCCAGGGATCTACCCATGAAGCTGCGCGCCAAGCCTGCGCTCAAGCCGGCGCAGCGGGCCATCGCTGGGGCCATTCCGGTGGTTCAGGCCCGGTCGTTTGGAGACGGCAGCCGCTGAACCGATCCGCCCACCCCAGAGGTCGCCGTGCGCTATATTCAGGGCGTGACAGGAGGTCGGTTGACGGGCGCTCGCCTTTCGATCCAGGCCGTCCTGCGACGGGAGGCATGACAGCTAGAGTCGGCCGCCCCACTCGGGCCTGGGGTCCATCCTCCATCGCCGCGAAGGAGGCATGCGCCTGACCGCTTCGCCGCTTCCATTCGGTCCCTCGTTCGAAGAGGAGTTGGAACTTCTGGTCGGCACTCTGCCTGCGCCCCTGCGTGACGCTGTCCACGCTCTGCCCGAGGACGCGGGCGATCTGCTCGAAATCGTGCTCGACCTGGGACGCGAGCCCGAGGCACGCTTTGAAGGCCGAGAGATTCTCCTGGGGCACACCCCCGTCACCATGGACGACATCGCCGGAGTGGCGGCTCGCATCGGGGCCTTCGGTGGTGACAACCGGGCCGGGATCGCCCGCACCCTCCATCGGATCTCCGCCATCCGCAACCGCTCCGGCGAGATTGTCGGCCTCACCTGCCGGGTGGGCAGGGCGGTCACCGGTCGGGTGGAGATCATCCGCGACATCGTCGTCAGCGGCCAGAGTCTGCTGCTGCTGGGCAAACCCGGCGTGGGCAAGACCACCATGCTGCGAGAGGTGGCGCGCATCCTGGCGGACGAGAGCCGCAAGCGCGTGATGATCGTCGACACCAGTAATGAGATCGCCGGCGACGGCGACATCCCTCATCCCGGAATCGGGAGGGCTCGCCGAATGCAGGTTGCCCGGCCCGAGCTGCAACACGGGGTGATGATCGAGGCGGTGGAGAACCACATGCCCGAGGTCATCGTCATCGACGAGATCGGGACCGAGCTGGAGGCGGCGGCGGCGCGGACAATCGCCGAAAGGGGTGTCCAACTGGTCGCCACCGCCCATGGCAACTCCCTGGACAACCTGCTGGTCAACCCCACCCTCAACGATCTCCTGGGAGGGATCCAGACCGTCACCCTATCCGATGAGGAGGCCCGCCGCAGGGGCACCCAGAAGTCGGTGTTGGAGCGCAAGGCTCCCCCCACCTTCGACGCCCTGGTGGAGATCGTCGACCGCCACCGGGTGACCGTGCACATGCCCCTGGCAGACGTGGTCGACGACGCCCTCCGGGGGCGCCCGCACCCAGCCCAGCTGCGGGAGATGAGCGGAGGCAAGGGCCTCAGCACCCGGCTGGTCGAGCCGGCTCCGTTCGATGACCGAGGATCCCGGGAGCTGTTCGGGCTGGAGCCCGCGGCGAGCAAGGGACGCCGACCCACCTCCCTGGCCGAGTTGGTCAACGGCCACAGCGGCCAGGGGACCGTGTCCGACACCTCGGTCTTTCCCTATGGGGTGTCCCGGGTCTACCTGGAGCAGGCGGTCAGAGAGCTCAAGCTGCCGGTCCGCATCCAGCATCACGTCGACGACGCCGACATGGTGCTGACCCTGAAGAACTACTACCGGCGCCAGGATTCGCCGCTTAGGGCGGCGGAGGCGGACGGCATTCCGATCTCGGTTCTGCGCAGCAACACGGTCGCTCAGATCCGGGCCTTTTTGAGCCAGCTCTACAACCTGGAGCAGGTCGATCCCACCGACGCCGCCCTGCGCGAGGCGAGGGACGGAATTGAGCGCGCCCGCGGCGGAACCGCAGTCGAGCTCTCGCCGCAGAACGCCTATGTGCGTCGCCTCCAGCATCAGCTGGTGGAGGAGCACGACCTGATCGCGCGCAGCACCGGCAAGGAGCCTCGGCGGCGGCTGCGGATCTACCCGGGTAGCCAGGCGTCCTGAGCACGGCGGCCCCGCGGCGGACCACGCCCGGATCAGCACCAACCGATTTGGAGGCGGCCAGGTGACGGATTCTGACAGCGGCTTCTTCATCACCGTGGAGGGCCTCGACGGCTCGGGCAAGACAACCCAGGCCGGGCTGCTGGCTGAGGCGCTCAGCAAGGAGGGCCACGTGGTGAAGGTGGTCCGCGACCCCGGCACAACTGTCCTGGGCGAGCGGCTGCGCGAGTTGCTCCTGGAGCCCACCAGCGGCTGGGAGCTGGAGGGCTGGGCGGAGGCCTCCCTCTTCCTGGCGGCCAGGATCCAGCTGGCTCACGAGGTGATCTATCCAGCCCTCGCCCGCGGCGAGGTGGTGGTCTCAGACCGCTACCTCGACTCCAACTTGGTCTACCAGGGGGCCCGGGGAGTGCCCTGGGACGGAATCATGGCTATGCACCGCATCTGCCAGGTGGAGCGACTCCCCGACCTCACCTTGATTTTGGACCTGCCGGTGGCCACCGCCAGGGGCAGGCGGGCCAGCGATTTGCCGCCCGACCGGGTGGAGTCCGAGTCCAGCCAGTACCATGAACGGGTCCGGGCGGGGTATCAGGCGGTGGCTCGGACCTTCCCAGCTCGCGCGGTCCTGCTTCAGGCCGATCAGCAACCGGGAGATCTGGCGATGGAATGTCAGCGAGTGGCCCGGGAGCGCCTCGCCGCAAGGAGATCCGATTGAAATTGGTGCTGGCGATCGTCCACGAGCAGGACGCGGCCCGAGGCATCGAAGCCCTGGGAGCCCAGGGTTTCGGAGTGACCCGGCTGGCCAGTGAGGGCGGCTTCCTGGAGCGGCGCAACTCGCTGCTTCTCTTGGCCCTCGACGACAGCCTGGTGGACGAGGCGATCGGGGTGCTGCGCGCCGTCTGCCGCCCCCGTCACGAGCAGCTTTCCGCCAGCCACGGCAAGAGCTCGGGCGCCGCGGCCGACGCTGAGGTCGAGGTGGAGATCGGGAGGGCCACCGTCTTCGTGCTGGAACTGGGCAGGGTGGAGCGCATCTAGGGCCGGTCGCGAAAGGGCCCGGCCGATTGTGAGCGCAGGGCCAGCTCAGTGCGACGCCCGGTTATTGGCAACAGATGTACCCCGTGGGCTTGATCCCTTAGTGGAGGAACCTCGGCACCGCTGCAGCGCCGGGCCGGTGGAGCTCCGCGTCGGCTTATACTGCCGCTTGATCCTGGCTGGTTAGTCGGGATTCGGTTAGCGAAGGGAGTTTCCGGTGGGAGTTGCCGCCACCGACACGGTGCGCCAGTTGGCCGACGCGGTCAGCACGGTGATTGTTGGGAATCGCCGCCAGATCGACCTGTGCACGATCGCCTGGTTGGTGGGTGGGCACGTGCTCATCGAGGATGTCCCGGGGGTCGGCAAGACGATGTTGGCCAAGGCTCTGGCGAAGGCCACCGGCTGCCACTTCGACCGGGTCCAGTTCACCCCAGACCTGCTCCCGGGAGACATCACCGGGGCCAACATCTATCATCCGACCCAGGGTGTCTTCGAGTTCCGGCGGGGCCCGGTCTTCACTCAGATCCTGCTCGCCGATGAGATCAACCGGGCGACTCCCAAGACCCAGTCGGCGCTGCTGGAGGCGATGGAGGAACGCCAGGTGACCGTGGACGGCACAACCCATCCGCTGCCGGATCCGTTTGTGGTGCTGGCGACCCAGAACCCGATCGAATATCAGGGCACCTTCGCCCTTCCCGAGGCCCAGGTGGACCGCTTCCTGATGCGCGTGTCGCTGGGTTATGCGGATCTCGCCGGCGAGCTCGAGATCCTCGACCGTTTCGGGGTCTCCTCTCCGCTCGACGAGCTGCTGCCGGTGACCCGTCCGGAGGACTTCCCCGACCTCCGGCAAGCGGTCGCCGCCGTGCATGTCGATCCCGACCTGAAGGAGTATCTGGTCCGGATTGTGCAGCGCACCCGCAGCCATCCCGACCTCGCCTTGGGAGCTAGCGCGCGGGCCAGCCTCGGGCTGCTGCGGGCGAGCCAGGCCCGCGCCCTGATGGAGAACCGCCAGTACGTGACCCCAGGGGACATCAAGGAGCTGGCCTCGCCGGTGCTGCTGCACCGCCTGGTACTGCGCGCCAGTGCCGAGCTCCGCGGCGCCACTGGAGAAGCCATTCTGGAAGAAGTTCTCGATACCGAGGCGGTGCCGGTGGGCGGCCGCCGGGCGGCCGGCTGAGCCCGGGCGCGCTCGAGCCGGAGCAGAGACGAAGGTGCTGCGGGCATCCCTGCTGGCGGTGGTGGTCGTCACCGGCTTCTTCGCCTACATCAACGGCGTTGAGCTGGCCTTCGTAGTGGTCTACGCGGCGGTTCTGGTGGGACTGCTGGCACTCCTTTGGAGTTGGCTTACCGCTCGCCGGCTCAGCTTCGCGCGCCAGGCCCCAGGGGGCATTCAGATGGTCGGGGAGACGTTTGCTCAGCGTTTCACATTGGGCAACGGCTCCCGACTGCCGATATCCCTGCTGGAGGTGAGGGACCTGGCCGGGTTCCCCGGCCATCAGGCTTCTTGCGGCCTGTCCCTCGGGGCCCGGCAGACGATCAGCTGGGATAGCGAGGTTAGGCTGTTGGCCCGGGGGCGCTACCAGCTGGGCCCCACCGAGGTGCGCCTGGCCGACCCCTTCGGGCTCTTTCCGCGCACCTTGCGCTTCTCGGCCCAGGGCAGCGTGCTGGTCTACCCGGCGGTCTATCCCATGCCGGACCTGGCCTTCAGTGGCGCTCGCGCCGGCCTGGACAGCGACCGGGGTGGACGGCCGCGAGACCTGCCTCCGAGTGCGTCCGGCATCCGTGAGCACGATCCCTCCGACGGGATCAACCGCATTCACTGGATCTCGACTGCACGCAAGGGCCGGCTCATGAGCCGCACCTTCGACGCCGAGGAGGGCGCCGACCTCCTGGTGGTGCTGGATCTGCGCCGCGGCCTCCATCACGGCACCGCTCCGGAGAGCTCTCTGGAGTACGCCGTGACGATGGCAGCGTCGGTCGCCCACAGTGCTCTGCGCCACGGAAGGGCAGTCGCTCTGCTGGCGACCGACCGCTTCGTCACCAACATTCCCGCGAGCCGCGGTGAGGCTCAGCAGGAGGTGATCATGGAAACCCTGGCCCTGGCCCAAGCTGACGGCCAGGCGAAGCTGGCCGAGGTGTTGCCTCGCCATCTTCAGGCCTGGCGCTCGCGCGGCAATGTGGTGCTGATCACCTCGGACCCGTCCGGGGAGTGGGTGGAGGCGATCGCCGCCACCTCTCACCCCGGACGGCGCGCGGTCGCGGTCTTCGTCGACGCCAGCAGCTTCGCGCCCCAGCCTGGTGCTGTCCGGATCCCGGCCCAGTGGCGGCTGATCCTGGACATCTGGATGGTCCGGCAGGGAGACGACCTGGGTCGCCTGGACCCGATCGTGGGGCGGGCCGTTGTCTGAGCTGGAACTGGCCCTCCTGATCCTGCTGACCGTGGGGGCGGGGATGGCCGTCCTGAGACGGCCAGCGCGGCCGTCGACCCAGTCCCCGGTGTGGCGCCCGGCACCTCTCGTGACCTTGGGGCTGGCCACCTTGCTGGGGTTGGCCTGTGCCGGTGTGATCGGGCTCACGCTGCTCGGCCCCGTGGGATGGGTGGGCTGCCTGGCCGGATCGGCTGGCGTCCTGATGGCGGCGGCCTCGGCCCGTGCCCTGCCCGGGCGGTGGTCGGGACTGGCGGTGCTGGCGGCCGGCGGTCTGGTGGTGGCCGCGCTCCTCAGCGGCCAGGTGGCGGCAGGACAGGTGGGCCTCAACCCGATCGCGGCCCTGGGTCGGGAGCTGGGATGGTCGGGGCAGAATCTGTCCCAGCCGTTCGGCCTGCTGATCGTCTGCTGGGCCAACGGCGCCTGGATCGGCTGGTGGGCGATCCGTGAACGCGCGGGCGCGATCGCCTCGGGCGCCCCTTTGGTCCTGCTCATCGCGGTCTTGGTGAACGTGCCTCCGGCGGTGCAGGGGGCGCCTTTTTGGGCGGTCCTGGGAGCGGTGGTATCGGGGTTGGCGCTGGTGGGCTGGACCCACCAGGAGACCCACCTGTCCCGGTGGGCGCGTCAGGGAGTGCCCGTGGCCGGCACCGGTCCCGGCGGCGGTCTGGCCCTGGTGGTCGCCTGCGCCATCGGCCTGAGCGCGCTCGCCCTCCTCCTGCCGCCCCTCAGCCGTGACAACATCAGCCAGCGCTTCTTTCACTCCGGCCCCCCGGTTCCCCCGACCGTCGTCCAGAGCGAGCAGGTGGCGCCGGTGTCGGGTTACTCCACAGCGGTCGTCCCCGGCGGCCCGATCCGGCAGGTCGAGACCCCGGTCCTTGGCTACACCACATCCGCCCCGGGCGGCAGCGTCTATCTCCAGGGAGCGGTGCTGTCCAGGTTCAGCAACGGCAATTGGTACCAGCAGGCGACGTCCCCGCGGAGCCTCGGGCCGGGCCAGTTCCTCCCCTACAGCGAGCAACCGGGCCAGGGCACCGTCGCGATCGCCGCCGGGCGCCGCGAGGTTTCGCTCCGGGTCACCTACATCAACTCGGGGGCACAGGCGGTCGCCGACCTGCTCTACCCTGGCACCCCGCTGCAAACACCCCAGGACCGTGGCCGCTACCTTGCCAACGGAGAGCTCAGCGGGCACCAGCTGCTGACGGTGGCCACGGTGGTGCCCAGCGCAGGAGTCTCCGCCCTGTTGCCGTCCTCAGAAACCCTCACCACCTATGGCAGCATCTCGACCGCCACCCCGGCCGAGCTGGAGGCCGCAGGCACCAAGTACCCTGCCTGGGTCATGGCCGACGCCTCGCTGCCGCCGGGGGGCAGCTTCCTGGCCGAGAACCAGCTGGCCGCAGACGCGGTGGCCATGGCCGGCGCGACCACCAACCCCTACCTGATGGCGGTGAATATTCAGAACGCCCTGAGGTCGGAAGAGATCTACACCCTGAACCCGCCCAAGGTGCCGGCCGGGGTGTGGCCCATCGTCTACTTCCTGGACCAGTCGCACCGGGGCTACTGCCAGTACTTCGCCTCGGCCATGGGGGCGATGCTGCGCACCCTGGGCATCCCTTCCCGGCTGGTCACTGGGTTCGGCCCCGGGGAGGAAGGGACCCTACCCAACGGCCAGTGGCTGATCACTCAAGCCGACGCCCACACCTGGGTGCAGGTCTACTTCCCCGGTTACGGCTGGGTCAACTTCGAGCCGACACCTGACGGCTTCTACCAGCCGACCGGCGCCGTCGCCAGAACCGCGGCCAACCCTGCCCCACCCGCCCACCTGAGGTCGCACCCGGGGGTGCGGTCGGTGGCACCCTCAGGCAAGGCCCCAGTGGCGAGGAGAGGCCACCAGAACCAGGGGGGTTGGGCCCCGCTGGCCCTGGGTTTGGCCCTGGTCCTGGTCATCGCCATCGGCTATGCGTGGACCCGGCGCGCGCGCACTCCAACTCAGATCCGCCGCCGGCTGGAGCTGCCGATACGGCTCAGCAGGAGCGGCGACCCACGGGCCATGACCGTGCCCGAACTGGCGCTCAGCTGCGCCAAGCTGGCCGCCCTGACCCGGGATCTGGGTCTGGGTGAAGCTTTCGCGGGTCTGGGGGCGGAGGTCGACCGGGTCGCCTTCGGACCGGAGGGCTCAGGGCCCCCTGCGGACCTGGCCGCGCAATGGCGCCTGGTGCGGGGCGGTTATCCTCGCTTGCTGTGGCGCGGCTGGCGGGCGGGACGCCACCGACCCGCCCATCAGCCGGTCTCGGCCGGGCGAATCACGTTGGTCAGAGTCAGATGACCCAAGGAGATTGATGGATCTCGCGATCCTGGGCAGCGGGGCGGCCTTTTCGGCGACTGGCTTCAATGCCGGCTATCTGGTGGACGCCGGATTGCTGCTGGACTGTGGGGCTCCGGTCACCGGCCTGCTGCCCAAGATGGGGCGCAGCGTGGGCGACCTGGAGACCCTGGTGATCTCCCACCTCCACGGCGACCACGTCCTCAATCTTCCGGTCCTGATCGCGACCAGGCTGGTTCAGCACCCCGACCTCCCGCCCCTGCGCCTGATTGGGCCGCGGGGCACGCAAGAGCACGTCGCGGAACTGGGGAGGCTCACCTTCGGGCCCGAGTTCTGGGACGAGCTGGTGGCCGCGAACGGGCCCAGGATCGAGGAATGGGAGGACGGCCGCAGCTCGCGGTTGGGCGGCTATCAGCTAACCGCCTACGAGGTGGCGCACTCGGAGCGGCTCCACTGCCTGGCCTTCAGCGTCGAATCCCAGGGGGTATCGCTCGGGTATTCCGGCGACACCACCTATTGCGACGGGATCCGCCGCCTCGCCCGGTCGGTCCAGTACCTGCTCTGCGAGTGCACCGGTTGGTCGGCTCCGGCCCCGATCCACCTCTGGCGTGATGAGGTGGAGGAGCTGATGAAAGAAGCTCCCAGCACCCGCTTCATCCTGACCCACCTGGGAGAGCGGCGGCCCGTGCCGGGAGCCCTGCTGGCCTCGGACGGGCTGCGGCTGACGCTCAGGCCTGGCGCCCCGGACTGAAGGGCGCCAGCTCCGGGGGATCCTCTCCCTCCAGCACCGCCCGGGCGATCAGCTCGGCCGTGATCGGTGCCAACAGGACTCCGTTGCGGTGATGACCGGTCGCCAAAAGAACCCTGGGGCTGGCGGGGGACCTTCCCAGCAAGGGGCCTCCCCGGGCGAACGGACGCAGTCCGGCCCAGCTTCCCGCGAACCGCGCTGGCCCCAGGGCGGGCAGCAGCCGGCGGGCCGCGGCGGCAACCTGGAGCACACCGTCCAGGGTGGTCCATGACTGAAAGCCAACCCGCTCCTCGGTGGCCCCTGCCAGCACCAGTCCGGATCGCTTCTGGAGCAGGTACCCGTGATCCCCGAACACGATTCGGGGCAGCACCATCCCTCCCGGAGAGATGGCCAGCATCTGCCCCCGGACCGGCTCCATCGCCACTTCCACCCCCACCTCCTGGAGCAGCGGGGGACTCCAGGTGCCGGTCGCCAAGACCAGGTAGTCCGCGGCCAGGTCGCGGGGCTGCTGCCCGCCAACATGCACCACTGGGCGATCACCCTCGGGGGCGACGCCATCGGCGGGAGCCGAGGTCTCTATCGTGACCCCGAGCCGGATGCAGGCGCCCAGCAGGGCCTCCAGGACCCGGTGGCTGTGGACGTGGCCCTCGTTCGGATATACCAGTCCAGCCACTACGTCCGGACCCAGTCCGGCGACCTCCCGCCGAAGGTGCTCGAGGCTGAGCAGCTCGGAAACCTGGATTCCTTGGGTCAGCTGCCAGGCTCGCTTCACCTCCAGGTCGACCGCCCCCTCGGCGCTGGTGGTCACTCTAAGCAGGCCCCCCAACTCCAGTTCACAATCGACCTTGGACTCGTCCTGAAGCTGGGCGGACCACTCGGGCCAGAGGTGGAAGCTGCTCCGGCAAAGGTTGAAGAACGCCCCCGGGGCAGCGGCTTCAACCCCCGCTGCCAGCATCCCGGCGGCCGCGGCCGAGGTGCCGCGCCCGCATTCCGGCTCGCGCTCGAGGACGGTCACGCCCAGCCCCGCTCGCGCCAGGGCGAGAGCGACCGAGAGCCCGATCACGCCGGCGCCGACGACAACGCACTCGCCCCCGGGGGGTCCTGGGACGGCCCAGGACTCACTCATCCGGACGCCTCGAGGCCGACCCCGCCACCCTTCGTGGCCGGGTCATGAAGAGCCCGGGCGGGCATGAGCCCAGCGCGGAGTACCGCTCGGCCGCATCGGGTGAGCCCTGGCACCTGATCATCACAGCTCCGAGGATAGAGAGTCCGTTGTCCACCTGCGCCGGCGGTCAGCCGCGAAGCGCCCGCCGCCAGGAGGAGGGACCGGCCACCTCGCCTTCGAAGACGACCTTCTCGGCCCCCAAGAAGGTGGCCAGATCCTCGAGCGCCCGGCGCGTCGCCACGGCGACGCCCTGCTCCGGCTTCCCGGGCTCGGCGTGGACCGCCGCCACGACCAGATGGCCCTGGCGCCGGTCATGGCGGCAGTCAAGCCGGCCCACCAGGGAGTCTCCGTGGAGAATGGGTAGAACGTAGTACCCGTAGCGGCGCCGCGGTCTGGGCACGTAGACCTCCATTCGGTAGCGGAAGCCGAACAGCAACTCGGTGCGGCCGCGGTCGATGATCAGGTTGTCGAACGGTGACAGCAGGGTGGTCCGGCCGGGCCATTCCAATTCCCGAGAGTCCTCCCAGCGGGCCAGCGCCGAGGTGGAGGCGAACCAACGCCCCGGGAGCGGGCCGTCGGCGCCGCTGACGATCACCTCGTGGGCCAGGCGCCGCCGCACCAGCAGCTCCAGCGAAGCCTCCGGGCCGCCCGCCCCCCTGGAGAAGTGGTAGCCGACCTGATGGGTGGTGGCCACGCCGAGAGCGTCGAGGGTCCTCTGCGCAAGTGCCGCCAGTGCCGACCGGGCGGTCACGGCAGGCTCGCCCACCAACTCTGGCAGCCACCTCTCGGCCAGGTCCCAGATTCGCCCCCGGCCATCCCGACCGGCCACCATGAGCCGGCCCTGAAGCCACAGATGCTCCAGCATTCTCTGGTGGTCGCCGCCGCCGCTCCAGGCGGCGCGCGCCTCCCGGGAGTCACGCACCCTGGCGAAGGCGCTGCCGGGAAGAGGTCCGTCCCGGCGCAACCGCTTGAGTATCTCAAGTGCCAGCCGGCGGTTGGCCGCGACCCAATCCGCCTGGCGCCGATCCCCGGGGCTCCGCCAGCGACCGTACCGACGCATCCGCCAGCGATGGAGGGAAAAGTCCTGGGTGGGCACAATCGCAGCGGCGTGAGACCAGTACTCGAAGAGGGTGCGGTCCTGCCAGAGAGCGCGCTCCAAGGCTTCCGCGGGGTGATTGCCAAGCCGACTCCAAAGCACCAGTTGGTGACTCGGACACACCACCGCCAGCGGGTCGCGCTGCAGGTACCCGAGGCGCTGCACCAGCTCCACCACGCCGACAGCCGGGGCGACTGCGTTCGCCGCCACCGCGGACCGGACCCCGAGGGCCTGGCTGTCAAGGGCCATCCGACGCGCCTGCTCCACCGCTATCCGGGGGAGGGCCCCACCACTCATGTCGGCGCTGGGCCGGCGGGGGCGCCGGCCACCTCAGCCCAGGCAGGCACGCTCAGCCGTCCGCCACCACGCGCTGGCGTCCAGGCGAGCCAACTCCAGCTCGGCAGCCTCCTGGGCGGACTCATGCTCCAACTCGACTCGCACCACCAGGCGACGAAGTGCCGGACGCAGTTCCCGCTGCTGCTGCTTGGCGGCTCGGTCGATCCAATCCACCAGCACCGACAGGTCGTGGCATTGGCCCAGAAGGCGCTGCAGGCGGCGCAGCTCCTGGAGCACCACCTGATGTTCGGGTGCCAACGCCGGCGCGAAAAGCTCAAGCCGATAGCGCAGCCGCCGGGTGCGCACGCGGCGCAGATGGAGTCCGGCGGAATCCCCCTGACCCCGGCTGGCCTGGCGAAAAAAACGGGGCAGCTGAACCACCGCAAGCTCCCTGCCCGGGGTCACGCCAGGCACGGGCTCCACCACCGAGGGGACTCGAGCCATCCGGCGCAGGCGCGCCAGGTTGGGGCCACCGACCATCTCCCGGTGGCGCCAGGCCATCTCCTCGGCGGCAGCATCCGCCAGACAGCGGCGGGCCTCCGCCTCCAGCCCGCGCAGGCCCGGACGAAGCTCGGCCCCGCGCCCCGCCACGACCTCCCGGCCGAAGCCGACCGAGGCTCGCGGGTCATCGCTGCGGTCCCGCGAGACCGCGACCGGGCCCAGCACCTCTCCCAGAAGTTCCAGGCGCACCTGAGCGTCACGCAGGGGGCCCAGGGCCCGTTCCAGGGCGCGCAAGCGGCGGCGCCGCCGGCCTGCCGGCTGGTGCAGGCAGCCTTCGAAGCCCCGCTCGGCCTCGCGCAGGCGCCGCAGCGCCACCCGCGTGTCGTGGACGGCCTCAAGGTCGCTGGCCAGGGGCAGCCGGGCCGCGGCCCACTGCAACGCCTCGGCGCGCTCGACCAGGGCGGCTCGGGCGAGCTCGACCACCGAGGTTGGCTCAGACACCCGCTGTCACCAGCTCCGAGGGCGCGGGCGCGGCCGCAAGGTCAGCTGGCCGCCACCAATCCGGGCCCCGCCGGGCCAGGGCGGCGACCATGCCGTCCCGAAGGCCGCGCTCCGAAGCCCGCAGTTTGGAGAGCTGGAGCAGGTCCATTAGCTGGGCTAGGATCAGCGCTCCCCCTCGACAAAGGCGCACCCGCTCCAGATCCATGCCCAGCCGTTGGGAGAGGGCGGTGACCGGCATCTGGCGGAAGATCTCGATCACTTCCTCAACGTCCCGAGGGCGTAGCATCGCCCCCTTGCCCCGGCCCAGCAGGCGCGGAAGGTTGGTGATGGTGCCCCCTGTACCCAGAACGGTGGTCCCGCGCGGGGGCGGCACCAGGTCGGGGATGAGCTCGGCCACCCTACGCTCCATCGCCCGCCACTCGTCAGGGGTGGGTGGGTCGGACGCAGCCAGGGTGGTGATCATTCCGGAACCTATGGGCAACGAATAGTCCGAGCAGAGCTCGTGGGCGCGGCCCAACGCCACCTGCGAGGAAGCGCCCCCGATGTCCAGCACCAGGGCAACCGTCCCGGCGCCCTGGTTCAAGGTGGCCCCATCGAAAGCCAGCTGGGCCTCCACTTGCGGGGGCAGGATCCTGACCGCGTCCAACCCAGCCCTAGCGGCGAGCTCCTCCGCCACGATCGGCCCGTTGCCGGCCGAGCGCAGGGCCTGAGTGGCTCCCACCGCGAACGCACTGGCACCCCGCTCCCTGGCCTCGGCCACCTGAGCGGCCAGGGTGGAAGCGGCCAGCTCCATGCGGTCCGGCCCGATCGAGCCATGGGCGGCGACGTCAAGGCCAAGTTGTACGAACTCACGGCGGCGGAAGAGCTGCCGAGGTGCGCCGTTCTCCAGGCAACTAGCGAGCAGCAGATGGATGGTGTTGCTCCCGACATCCACAGCCGCGAACCGCTCCGGCTTGGCCAACCCGTTCAGACCGCGGCGCAGGAGCTGGACCGGGCTCGAAGAAACATGGGTGTAGTTTGCGCCCGGGGCCACCGGCGCCACCAGCCGCAGGGCGTCTGGCGGGAGGGGCGGGGGGAGGAAGATCTCGGCCCGGAACTTATAATCTGAGCTGAGAAGTGCAAAGCCTGTACCTGGTGCGGCATGCCGTGGCGGCAGACCAGGGCTCCTGGTCGCAACCCGACGCGTCGCGGCCACTGACGGAGTTCGGTTGGCAGCAGGCCCTCGCCCTCGCCCAGGTGCTGGGCCGGGTGCGCGTCGAGGCATTCAGGGCGAGCCCCACGGTGCGCTGCCAGGACACCCTGGTGCCGGCGGCGCACACCATGGGGCTGGCGGTGGAGGATGACCCCCTGCTCTTCGAAACAGCCCAAGCGACCGACCCCGGCGAGGCCAGGCAGATGCTTCGGGGTCTGGTCGAGTCGTACCTCCCAACTGGGGTCCAGATCGCCGCCGCCTGCAGCCATGGCAACGTGCTGCTGCCGCTGCTGGAGGCAGCCTCACCCGGAGCTGGCGCACGCTGCCCCAAAGGCGGGCTGTGGAAACTGGAACTGGACGGCAGCACCGTGGGCTCGGTCAGCTTCATCGGCAGGCTGGTGCCGGCCACGGGAAAGTGGGAGGCCCGATGACCGAGGCCGAGGTCCTGACGCCCACTCCCGAATTGCTGGGAGCCGAGATTCTGGCGACTCTGGCCTCGCTCGGCAACGATGCGGCGCTGCTCCTCGATGCCGGTCGGGCCCTGGTCTGGGCCAGCCCCAACTCGGCCCACCTGCTGGCGCGGCAGCTGCCCCTGGGGCAGGCGGTGCCGGTGCCTCTCAGGCCCGGCACCCCACTGGCTTTGATCGTCGACGACCCCCGGGCGGGAGAGGTGGTCGGCGATGCGCTGGCGAACCAGCAGGTGACCAGGGCCGAGATCTCCCAAGATGGCTGGCGCCGGGTGCTGAGGGCGGTCGCCGCCCCCATCGGCACGTCCAGCACCGAACCGGTCGTGCTCCTGATCCTCAGTGACATCACCCACGAGCGGCGCCTGAGCCGCGCCCATCAGGACCTGATCGTCAACCTCTCGCACGACCTGCGCACGCCCCTGGCCAGCCTTAGCCTGTTGGCCGAGACGCTCAACGGCGAGGCCCGCGACGACCCGGTGGCGACCAAGGTGTTCGCGGAACGGATGGCGGCTGAGGCGGAGCGCCTGCACGAGCTGGTGTCCGGCCTACTCGACCTGGCCAGGCTGGAGGCAGGGGCTGAGCAGGCGCAACTGCAACTGGTCGACCTGGCAGCGCTGGCATCCAGGGTGACCGCGGGGCTGGCGCCCCAGGCCCACGGCCACGACCTCAACTTGGAGGTCGTCGGCGGCCCGACCTGGGCCAAGGCCGATCCGGTCCGGCTCGAGCGCGCCCTGGCCAACGTGATCGACAACGCGATCAAGTTCACCGACCCCAAGGGCAAGGTCACAGTGGCGGTGGCGACCATTCGCAGCTGCCCCATGATCTCGGTTCGCGACACCGGAGCCGGGATCTCTCCCCAGGCCCTGCCCCACATCTTCGACCGCTTCTACACTGGCGATCGGGCCCGCTCCGGGCCCGGGAGCGGTCTGGGGCTGACCATCGCGCGTCAGGCGGTGGAGTTGCAGGGTGGCCAGATCACGGTCCGCAGCCATCCGGGCGCCGGGACGGTGGTGGAGATCCGGCTCTGCCCACCTGATGCAGGAACTGCCCCGGCGGTCGTCTAAGATCGCGGTATGGCAGACATCACCGCCGGCCGCGAACTCGAGGTCGAGCTGGCCGCCCGTCGAGACGGGATTCGCCTACTCGGCCAGCTGGTGGCGGAAGGGGTGGCGGGCGCCATGACCGGGCTGGAAGAGCGGGACGGTGACCGGCTCCGCACGGTCGTGAGCCGCGACCTGGAGATAAACGAGCGCCACCGCCAGGAGCGCGAACGCGGGATTGAGATCCTGGCCGTGAGCCACCCCACCGGCCAGGCGCTCTACGCAGTCTTCGGGCTGCTCCTGATCGCCTCGGAGCTGGAACGGATGGGCGACCACGCCAAGAGCTGCGCCCGCTACGCCCTGCCTCTGATCGAGCTGTCCAGCCGCCCCAAGCTCGACACCATCCTGCGCCTCGGCCACTACGTCGAGGAGCAGGTTCGGGACATCCTGGAAGCGGTCACCAGCAACGACTTCCGGCGGGCCCAGGACATCGCCGCCCGCGACGACCGCATCGACCGCATCTACCACCGCTGCTTCGACGACATGGTGGAGACGATGCGCGAACATCCGGAGTGGGCCTATCCCGGCGCCAACCTGCTCTTCATCGCCCACAACCTGGAACGGATCGCGGACCGGGTCACCAATATCGCCGAGGACGTGGTGTTCCTGGAGACCGGACGCCTGGTGGAGCTGGGCTAGGCTTGGTCGCAGAGCCGGTGGGGGCCGGGCGCGGCCGCAAGGTGCTCATCGTCGAGGACGAGGAGTCGGTCCGGATGACCCTGCGCTACAACCTGGCCGCGCGCGGCTACGTGGTCCTGGAGGCGGGCACCGGAACTGAGGGGCTGGAGCTGATGCGTAGCCGCAACCCCGACTTGGTCGTGCTCGACCTGATGCTGCCCGAGCTCTCCGGAGAGGAGGTCTGCCGGGCGATCCGAGCCGAGTCTGACGTCCCCATCCTCATGCTCACCGCTCGCGGCTCGGAGACCGACAAGGTCAACGGGTTGGGCCTCGGCGCCGACGACTACATGACCAAGCCATTCGGGCT
The DNA here is from genome assembly GCA_013044295.1 of Candidatus Dormiibacterota bacterium. GTDB lineage: Bacteria > Chloroflexota > Dormibacteria > Aeolococcales > Bog-877 > AG-12. The sequence goes on along the minus strand of JABEUU010000200.1, from coordinate 24,407 downwards.
CAAGGAGTTCATGGCCAGGATTGAGGCCCTGCTGCGCCGCTCTGAGCGCCCCCAGCGGACCAGCGCTCCCAGCGAGCGCATCCGGGTGGGCGGGTTCGTCCTGGACGCATCCTCCCGGCGGGTGCTGGTGGACGATAACCCGGTCAAGATGAGTCCCCGCGAGTTCAGCCTCCTCTTCTTCCTGCTGAGCCATCCGGGCCGGGTCCACAGCCGGGATGCGATTCTGCGGGCGGTGTGGGGACCGGACTTCAACGGCGACAGTAAGACGGTCGCCGTGCACATTCGCTGGCTGCGAGAGAAGTTCGAGTTGTTCCCCAGCCTCCCCTTCCGAATCAACACCGTGTTCGGGGTCGGCTACCGGGTCGACATCGCGCCCGGGATCCATCTCCAACGGTGAGCGCAGCGGGCCCGACCATGGCCGCTGACAGGGTGGCGGTCTCCCTGCGGGCAGTGGCCAAGTCCTACGGTGGCCGGCGAGCGGTTGACGGCCTCAGCCTGGAGGTGTTCGAGGGCGAGCTGGTCGCCATTCTGGGACCGAATGGGGCCGGCAAGACCACCACCATAGAGATGCTCGAGGGGTACCGCCGGCCCGATGAGGGCCGCATCGAGGTGCTGGGGCTGGACCCCGTCGCCGACTCCCATCGCTTCCGGCCGCGGGCCGGCATCATGCTCCAGGAGGGTGGTATCTATCCCACCATCCGGGTCGGGGAGGCGGCCAGACTGTTCGCCAGCTACTTCGCCCACCCGCTCAGCCCCGCGGCGCTGCTGGAGAGGGTGGGGCTGGCAGACAAGACCAGGACGCGCTACCGACAGCTGTCCGGGGGCGAGAAGCAGCGGCTCTCTCTGGCCCTGGCGCTGGTGGGGAAGCCCCAGATCCTATTTCTGGACGAGCCCACGGCGGGCATGGATCCGAGGGCCCGATTGCTCACCTGGGAGATCGTCAAGGAGCAGCAGGCGGCCGGAGTCACAGTGCTGTTGACCACTCACTCCATGGAGGAGGCAGAGCGGCTCGCCGACCGGGTCGCGATCATCCGTGAGGGGCGCCTGGTCGCCTACGACTCCCCCGCCCGGCTCCGGGGCGACTCGGGCCCCGAGCTGCTCCACGCCGAGCTGGACGCGGAGTTGCCAAGCGCCCTCTTGGCGCGGCTTCGCCAACTGGAATTCCTGGAGGCAGTCGAGGACCGCGGCCAGGGACGGTACGAGCTGGTCTCAAGCCAGCCTCTCCGAGCCGCCGCCGAGCTCACCCACATGCTCTGGCAAGAGGGAGGCCCCCAGCTCAGCCTTCTGCGCGTGGGCCGGGCGTCCCTCGAGGACGTCTTCCTCAGCCTCACCGAGGAGGCGGGGGCTTGATCCGGGCGGTGACCACCGCCACGCCGCCGGAGGCGCCCGCGGCCAGCCCAATCGGACGCAGCCTGCGGGCTCAGGCCCGGATCGAGCTGCTGCTCCTCTTGCGCCAGCCCGAGAACCTGCTGGTGATCCTGGTGCTGCCGGTGCTGTTGTTGCTCTTCTTCGCCGAGGTCCGAGCCTTCCCATCCATCCACGGCCGACCGATCAACTTCCTGGTCCCGGGAATCCTGACCCTCGCCCTCATGTCGACGGGGATGGTGTCCCTGGGCATCTCGACCGCCTACCAGCGCTACTACCGGGTGCTCAAGCGGCTGGGAGCAACTCCCTTGCCCCGAGCGGTCCTGGTGGCGGCGAAGGCCGGCTCGGTTCTGCTGGTGGAGGTCGGCCAGGTGGCCCTGGTGCTGGCGATTGGCTATTTCGGGTTCGCCTGGAGGCCGCCGGGTTCGCTGCCGCTGGCGATCCTGGTGATGCTGGTGGGGGCGATCATGTTCGCCGCGCTCGGGCTGACCATGGCGGGGGTGATGCGGGCCGAACTGACCATCGGTGGGGCCAACGGCCTGTACCTGATCTTCCTGATCCTGGGCGGGGTGGCGATGCCGGTCCAGCAGCTGCCCGACCTCGTCCGGCAACTGGCCAGCGTCCTCCCTCCAACCGCCCTCAGCTCCTCTCTGCGCGCCGTTCTGGCCGGGGGCGCCTTCCCGGCCGCCCCAGTGGCGCTGCTGGCAGGGTGGACCCTGCTGCTGCTGGCGACTGCGATTCGATTCTTCCGTTGGGAGTGAGACCATATGGCGGAGGCGGGGAATTGGGACCACTGTTAGCCTGGTAACGATGCTGGAGGTGCTGCGGCGAATGAACCCATTCCTGAGTCGAGCCACCCTGCCAACCGCCGCCGAGGCTCTGCCCGGCCGGGCCGACGGCATGCCGATTGACGGCCGGCACACCGTGCTGGGGCGTCCCCTGTGCCCGCCGTTCCCGGAGGAGATGGAGCTGGCCATCTTTGCGATGGGATGCTTCTGGGGCGCGGAGCGCCGGTTCTGGACCCTGCCTGGGATCCACACCACGGCCGCCGGCTACAGTGGCGGGCTGACCCCGAATCCCACCTACCAGGAGGTCTGCAGCGGGCGAACCGGGCATGCCGAGGCGGTGCTGGTGGTCTTCGATCCCAAACGCATCAGCTACGGCCGCCTGCTGCAGGTCTTCTGGGAGTCCCACGACCCCACCCAGGGGATGCGCCAGGGCGCTGACTCGGGCACCCAGTACCGGTCTGCGCTCTACTGCACCACCAGCGACCAGGCGGGCCAGGCGGAGGCCTCTCGAGCCGATTACCAGAGCGCGCTCACGGCCGCCGGCATGGGCCAGATCACCACCGAGATCTCGGTCGCCGGCCCCTTCTACTACGCCGAGCAGTACCACCAGCAGTATCTCGACAAGAACCCCAACGGCTACTGCGGCATGGGCGGCACCGGAGTTGCCTGCCCGGTGGGGGTCCTGGGCGCCACCTGAGCGGGAGCAACGCCCGGGCGAGCGACCTCTGGTCAGGGGGCGCCGCCATCCTCGAGGGGTCGGTGGAAGGCGCCGGCGGCGCGGTCGGCAGAGCCTGGAATCGATTGAAATCGCGACCTGTCCGGAAGCGTCCCGAGGGGCGACCACCGAGGTTGGGCCGGATGCGCCTCTGAGGATCGGGGGAGGTGCGCTCGGCAGCAGCCTGGACCCTCCGGCCGGGCCCAGTGGTGCCGCGGGCGCTCCGGGCGGCCGGTCACCTCCATACTTTTGCCGGTGGAGCAAGGAGCAGTGCTGGGGGAGGACGGACTACGCCGCTGTCCCTGGGGGGTCAACCCGCTCGAGTACCGGCGTTACCACGACCAGGAATGGGGCAGACCCGTCGCCGACGACCAGAAGGTACTCGAGAAGCTCTGCTTGGAAGGATTCCAAAGCGGGCTCTCGTGGCTCACGATCCTGCGCAAGCGCGACTCCTTCCGGCGGGCCTTCCTGGACTTTGATGCCGCGGCGGTGGCAGCCCTGGGCGAGGTGGACGTGCAGCGCCTGCTGCTGGACGCTGGGATCGTGCGTCACCGGGGCAAGATCCTGGCCGCCATCGACAATGCGCGGGCGACCGTACGCCTGCTGGCCTCCGGTGGGTCCCTCGCCGCTCTGTGCTGGGGATACGAGCCGCGCCAGGCCCCCATCCCGGTGACCACCGACGACCTGGTGGCCAGCACCGACGAGTCCACCGCCCTCTCCCGGGCGTTGCGCCAGCTGGGCTTCCGTTTCGTCGGACCCACCACCGTCCATGCCGCCATGCAGTCTCTCGGGATGGTGAACGACCACCTGGCCGACTGCTCGATCCGGGCCGCCGTGGAAGCGGAGCGGAACCGGTTTTCACGGCCAGCAGCGGCGAGGCCGCGACCGGGTAGGGCTCTGAAAGCGGCCGGAGATGGCTGACTCCTGACCTTTGAGGATAGGTGAGGCGGCAGCTCCGGGCCGTTTGCTCTGTGAATTTCCCCCGGCGCAGCCCCTTGAGCCGGCCAACCGAGCCAGGTTCGGACGGGCCCCGTGGACCTGACCTTGCCACCGCCAGCAGCCGGCCTGGCAACTCGCGTTCGCGCCCCGCGGCAGTGCTGTGGGCGCACCTTGGGACTGACCATCTTCAGCATCTCCAGGGCCACATCTCACGCCCAGGTTCCCCGCGCCACCCCGACCCTGGTTTCGACTCCGGGACCTCGCCCGCCGGCCTCCTCTCAGCCCGGCCGCCAGTGACCAAGAGCACACCGCGCATTTCGACGCCCTGCTAGGATCTCCCGGCTTTGTCTGATGCCAGGAGCCGGCCGACGATTGGCGCACCGCTGCGGGCGCGCGACTTTCGTCTCATGTGGTCAGGAAACCTCATCTCCAGGCTTGGCGATGGGGTCTTTACGGTAGCCATCGCGCTCGAGGCATTGCAGGTGGATCGCCAGGCGACGGGCCTTGCGTACGTGTTGGCGGCGCGGGCCATCCCGGGAGTGGTGTTGTCCCTGCTGGGCGGCGTGGTGGTGGACCGCTGGCCCCGCCGGACCGCCCTTTTGGCCGCCGACCTGACCCAGGCAGCGGCGGTGGCGGCGGTCGCGGCCTTGATCGCCATGCACTCCGTTGCCCTGTGGCAACTGGTGGTGATGGCGGTGGTGTTTGGGACGGCAGATGCGTTTTCGGGGCCGGCATTCATGGCCCTCATTCCGGAACTGCTACCTGCCGAGCAGCTCACCCAGGCCAACGCGCTGAACAGCACCAGCAACGAGCTCACGGTGAACCTGATCGGCCCCACGGTGGGGGGGGTGGCAGTCGCCATCGTCGGCACCGCAGCGGCGTTCGGCTTCGACGCCGCCAGTTTCCTGGTCTCAGCGGCCGCTCTCGCCGCCGTCCATCACCGATCCCGCCCGGCTGCCAGCGGCAAATCGGTGATGGCAGAAGCATGGGAAGGCATCCACTACATCGTCTCGCGACGCTGGCTCTTCGTCCTGCTGCTGGGCGCCGCTGTCGCGAATCTGGTGGGCATGGGCCCGTATTTCGTGTTGCTGCCAGTCCTGGTCCGCCACGTCCTGCACGCCAGCCCACTGGTGCTGGGCCTGGTCTACGCCAGCGCCGGCGCGGCCGGGGTGCTGGCATCGCTGGCGGTTGCCCGCCTGGGTTCGCCCCAACGCCTGGTCGAAGTCATGTGGGCCGCCTACGCCACCTCAGGACTCCTCGTGGCTGGCCTCGCGTTCGTCCCCAATGCGTGGCTGGCCGCCCTCCTGGTCGCGGGGTCGGCCGGAGCGGTTGTGTACGGCGACGTGCTCTATTTCACCAAGCTCCAGACCTCTGTCCCCGTCCACCTCATGGGTCGGGTGTCATCGGTCTCCTACGTCATGGTCGGGACGCTGACGCCTGTGGGCATGGTCATAGGGGGTCTCGCCGCAACTGTCATCGGAGCCAGGGCCGCCTTTCTGGCGAGCGGCCTCCTCGCCGCCGCTTGCGGGTTGGTGCTGCTGATCCCGGGGGCCCGCACCATGGACGCACAGCCGTGAGGTGACGGCTCCGGCCGTGAGCCGACCGCGAACCGGCCCAGTGGTGGGGCGCTCGAATCGTGATCTGTCGTGGTGGGGGCGGGACAGTGGCTGCGGCTGGGGCCTTGGAGCTGACGGCTGGACTGCGGGCTGAGCTCGAGCGGCTTGCTCGTTTTCACCCGGCGTGGGCTCGGGAGGTGCGCACGGCCCGGGACTTGTTGTGGTTCAGGGACGGTGTTTGGTGCGCCGAGATCGCTCGTCGGTGCGCCTTCACGGTGAACTCTGTTGGTCGGTGGCGTGGCCAGTTGGTCGAGGACGGAACCGCTGCGGTGGGCGCGCGCGAGGCGGGAACCAGGGCTCCATGACGCGGCCGGCTCAAGCCGGAAAGTCCGATGGCTACCGGCTCGGCTCGTACCGCATCGCCACGGCCCCCGACCCGAACTCCAGCTTGCTCATGAGCTTCAAGTCGAGCTGCTTCGATAGCCCCGCGAGCAAGGTCGGCCCGCGTCCCGCGACCCTGGGATGCACCACGAACTCGTACTCATCGATCAATCCCAGCTCAGTCAACGCCAGGGGGAGCTTCACGCCTCCCACCAACAGTCCCTTGCCCGACCCCCGTTTGAGTTGCTGAACCGCCTCGCCCAGATCCCCGCGCACAAGTTCCGCGTTCCAATCGACCTGCTCGAGGGTGCTCGACACGACGTACTTCCTTGCCGCGTTGATCGTCTGGGCGAAGGGCTCCATCCAGTCAGGGTTCGCTCCTGGCGGCACGGGCGGCCGCCACGCTGATTCCATCATTTCGTAGGTCACTCGGCCAAAGAGAAGGGCATCGGCCTGGTTGAGGTTCTCGACCGCGTGACGATGCAAGTCTTCGTCCGCCGGGATGGCACGATGATCGCAGCACCCGTCCAATGTGACGTTGATGGAGTACCGCAGGGGTCGCATTTCGCAAGCGTACCATTGGGCTCCGGGGCTACTGCGGCGGGCCTTGCGGACATTGTCCGGGTCGAAGCTGACCGGGCGAGCGGCGACCCTCGCCAGGGCCTGGGTACGGTCCACGCCTGGGGATTGGTGACGCGGCCCAGCGCTCAACGTGTCCCCGCGCGGATGCCCGGTTGGCCGACGCCGAGGTCCGGGAGGGCCGGTTAGGAAGCACCGCCGGATCCGGCGAGAAAGGCCAGCAGATGCGGCCAGATTTGCGCGTCAGCGTTGTGGTTGGCATTCGGCGAGCTGCCCGGTAGGTCAGCAGCGGCTGGACCCAGTTGATCGGGCTCATAGGGAACCATGGCCCCAACACCATGGCCCGCGTTCGGGTACGCGTGGAGCAGGTGCGGGTAGGGATCGCGCGCTTGGTGAAGCCGCGACATGATGGCATCGGCGTAGGGACAAGAGGACCACACGCTGTCGGACCCGCCGCAGTCAAGGAAGATCGGACCAGGGATTCTCTGCACCGGGATGATCGCGGCTGGATCGCCGGTGGGCTGGGCGTTGTCGAACTGACTCGTTTGCGGTTCCGTCGCGACTCCACGGACTTGCCCTGGCCTGCTTGGTGGCAGCCGACCGGTGACGAGCCAGGTGGTGACCGGGCAGGCACCCGTGGCGTTGGTTCAGGACGCGACCCCGCCAGGAGTTGCCCGCCAGACTTGGGCTCCGCCCGCCGGACCCTGCGGTCCTCGGCCCCTGAGCGGCGAGGCCGGGGCTGTCGGCGCCCAGAACGGATGCCCCTTGGTCGAGGCCGCCAGCCCCGGGGGGGGCCCTCAACCGGCAGCGCCCGCCAGCTGATGGCCATCGACGAGCCGCACCGTCCGATCGCAGGCCTCGACCACTTCGGGATCGTGGCTGGCGATCATCAGCAGCCGGCCCTCGCTGGCCTGGCGGAGGAGCAGCCCCATGATGATCTTGCGTTGCTCGGCCACCAGCTCGGAGGTCGGCTCGTCAGCGAGCACCGCCTCCGGTGGCCCCACCAGGGCACGGGCCACTGCCACCCGCTGCTGCTGCCCACCGGAGAGGTCCTGGACCAGGGAGTCGGCCGTCCCCGCCAGGCCCACTGCCGCCAAGGCGGCGGCGGTTGCCGACGCCACCTCGGCAGCCGGCAGGCCCCGAGCCTGCAAGGGCAGCGCGACATTTTCGGCCGCGGTCAGAACCGACACCAGGCCATGGTTCTGGAGCACCACTCCGAAGCGCTGGCGGCTCCGATCACTTTGGGATAGCGGCTGGCCGTCCACCAGCACGCGTCCTCGGCTGGGTAGTTGGAGCCCGGCCGCCAGCAGCAGAAGGGTGGTCTTGCCCGAGCCCGATGGCCCGGTGAGAGCCACCGACTCCCCAGCCCGGATGACCAGGCTGATGTCGCTCAGGATGGTGCGCCCACCGGCCTGGGCGGCCACGTGCTCGAGCCGGATCTCACTGATCATGGGGCTCCAGCTCCGGATTGCGCAGATCCACTCCCGCCCGGTGCCGACGGACCTGGAGCAGGGTGCCGGGCGGGAGCATCTCGAGCACATCCGGCGGCAGCTGCACGCTGCCGTCGCGGCCCACCACCGCATACTCCTGGCCCCGTCTGCCCTCGGCCCCGACCCGTCCGTCGCGGATGGTCACGGTGCGCGGCATGGCGGCCGCCACCGCGGGATCGTGGGTGACGCTGACCACAGTGGACCCCAGCTGGGAGTTGATCCGATGCAGCAGCTCGATCACCTGATCACGGCTGATCGTGTCCAGCTGGCTGGTCGGTTCGTCGACCAGCAGCAGTCGCGGCGCCCCCGCCACTCCCGAGGCGATCGCCACCCGCTGCTGCTCCCCCCCTGACAGAGTCGCCACGGTGCGCCCCGCCAGGGGGCCCATGCCCAGTTCCTGGAGCAGCTCCAAAGGACTCCAGGGTGGAGTCTTGCCACGGCCCCTGGCCCCGCGCTGCGCGAACTCGATGTTCTGGGTGGCGGTGGCGTAGGGGAGAAGGTTACGGGCCGGGTCCTGGAGCACCAGGCTGACCTCGGTCGCCCGCAGCCGCAGCAGTTGTCGATTGCTCAGCTTGCCCATCTCGTAGGGCCCGATCTGGATCTGTCCAGCCGAGGCTCGCTGCAGCCCTGCCAGCAGCGACAGCACGGTCGACTTGCCCGACCCCGACGGGCCCAGCAGGGCGAACTCCTCCCCCGCCTCGACGTCGAGATCGACGCCGCGGAGGGCCACCACGTCGCCCTCCGGACTCGGATACAGGTGGACCACGCCGTCGAAGTGGATGTCCAGGCCCGTGGGCGCGGACTGGCTGGTGGTGGTCATGTGATCTCCGTGCGCAGACGGTCCCATGAGGCCAGCCGCAGAGTGGCCGCAGAGGCCAGGACGGCGGCCGCCCCCAGGAGCACCACCAGGGCGGCCAGCATCATGACGATGGGTAGGGCCACGAAGACCAGCTGCACCGGGGGCCCCCCGCTGGTCGAGGCGAACTCCGGGACCGAGGGCAGCGCCATCAGAGCCCCCAGCAGTCCGGCCCCAACCCCCAGCACCATTCCGGGGCCCAGCACCAGCAGCTGCTCCCCCAGCAGGGAGCGCAACAAGGTGTGGTTGGGAACCCCGATCGCCCGCAACACCGCCAGCTCGAAAGCGCGCCGCCGCGAGGTCATGAACACCGAGAAGACGGCCGCCCCGATCGCCAGCACCGCCGCCGCCCCAGCGGCGAACAGGAAGAAGAGGTAGGCGAGGGCGAGCCCGCCGCGGTTCATGCTCTGGATGTCCGCAGCGGGAGTCTGAACCTTAGTGACGCGCAGCCCCTGGGCCCGCAGCGAGCGCTCGATGCCGGCCGGCGCGTGAGGCGCCAGCCAGACCTGGCTGACCGTGTCGCTGGGGGGCGCGGTCTCCGCCCGCAAGGCGGTCTTGAGGTCGACCAGAAATCCCTCGTAGCCCAGCTGGGGCAGGGCCACCACCTGGTAGGGCACGTCCAGGGTGAGCGAGTTGCCATCGAAGTTCTCAATCCCGGCCGCCGCGGGGTCGGAGACACCGTTGGCCCGGGTCACCACCCCATGCAGGGTCGACGGCAGGGCTCCGGGCGCGACCGCCGGGGAGACGCTGTCGGCGGCCTGGTCGTCGATGGCCAGGGAGAGGGCCGGGCTGCCTCCCTGAGAGCTCGCCGTAGCCTTGATGCCACCTCCCTGACCCCGCCAGTACCCCGGTTTGGCCAGCTGGCCGCCAACCTCCTTCCAGACGCTCCCGCGGAGGACCTGGAGCTGGGAGAGAGTCAGGTTGTAGACCGCCTCCTGGGGTCCACCCGAGCTCGGGTTCCAGATCGGCTCGAGCTGGAGGACGTGGCAGCCCCCCAGGCAGGTCCCAGGCAGAGTGGCGGTGTAGACATGAGTCCCGGGCTTGAGGAAGCCGAAGTCGGCCACGCCTGGAGAGCCGCCGCTGTCCACCAGGTTGAACACCAGATCCGGGGGCGGGGTGGGGCTGCCATTCTCCGTGATCGTGGCCCTGACCGCGCTGCCGATGAAGATCAGGGGGGCCTGGAGGTGAGGGGTGAGCCAGTGCACGATCGTGGCCAGACGGGTGGAGCTGATGCCCGCCGGCCAGTAGGCCACTCGCCGCAGTCGGCTCACCTGCACCGCCAGGAGGTTCTGACTGGGGATCTTGGAAAGCATCACCGCCATCGCGTAATGGCCGCTGGGGTCGGCCCGGTCGACCGCGCTCTCCAGGTTCACCCCGCTGGGCACCTGCACGGTCAGCACTCGGGCCGCCCCCAGGACGAAGTCGGCCCGGGTGGTTCGGTTCACCCCGGCGGCCGCCCAGCCGGCGACTGCGAAGCAGGCCAGCGCCGTCGCCACCGCCAGCACCGTGATCTGGCGCAGGCTGGTTGGCCGACGCACGACCTGGCGAACCGCCAGGCCGGTGGCGAGCCGGGGAGAGTCCTTGGTCCAGCGGACCACCAGGGCCGCGACCACGGGCAGCAGGCGCACCCCCAGCACCGCCACCGCCACCGCCACCAGCCCCGGGGCGAAGGCGGCGAGTGGGTTGGCCTGGCTACCGTTCAGGACCCCAGCCAGCAGCAGCTCGAGGATGCCGGCCAACGCCAGAGCCAGGGCAGCGGCGTCCAGGGCGGCTCTGGCGGTGCTGGAAGACTTCGGCTCCACCGCTCGCAGCTCCTCGGACAGACGCCGGGTCAGGATCCGCCGGGCCCCGAACAAGGTGGCGAAAAGACCCCCGGCAAAGGCGGCCACGGCCGCCCAGAGCACCAGGGGCTGGAGCGTGACCAGGGCCCCGGGCAGGAGCAGAGGCTGGGCGACGCGCATGGCCAGGAACGCCAGCAGCAGACCCACCGGCAGGGAGACGCAGAGCATGGCGACCGGCTCCAGCAGCCCCACCGCCAGCACCGAGCGGGTGCGGAATCCGCGCAGCTTGGCCAGCGCCACCTCCTTCTCCCTGGCCTCGGCGGTGCGGGCCACCAGCCCGAACAGGACGAAGAGCGCCAGCAGCACCAGCTGCAGGTCGACCACGACCACGATCGCCTGCATCAGGTTGCTCTCCTGGCTGGCCTGGCTGAGCTCCTTGCCCAGGTCGGTGGAGACCGGGGCCGCCAGAGCCTGGTTGGTGTAGCGGGCAAACGCGCCCACCGCCGAGTTGAAGGTGGCAGCCACGGTGGTGTGCACGGCGCCGATCTTGATGGGAAACTCATCGATGGCCTGAACCGAGGGGAACCCAGCGGCGGTGGCGGCCCCGGTGAAGAAGGCGTCGAGGTGGGGCAGGCAGCTCTGGGTGATGGAGCAGCCGATGGCTGGGCCAAAGTCGAAGTACCCAGACTCGCCCCCGAACCAGAAGGATGCCGCAGGGTTCCCCAGGGAGACTATCCCCACCACCTTGACCGGGACGCTCGGGCCTCCGTGCACCGGTACCACGGCCACCGTCGAGCCCAGGTGGGCGCCCAGCGCCGCCAGGCTGCGGGCGGTCACGGCCACCTGGTCGGGAGCGGTCGGACAGCTGCCGGAAATGAAGCGGAGGGTGCCGCATTGGCCGGGATCCGAGATGAGGTCGCTGGCGTAGGCGATACCAGAACGGGCGGTCACCGCCACCCCCGCGTCGAGCACCGTCTTGCCCTGGTCGTACCAGCGATAGATCCCATAGCGGCGGGCGGCCTGGAGCACCAGCGCGGCGCGCTCCACGAAGGAACCAGGGGTAGTGGGGGAGAACTGGGGGATCACGGTGATCCCGTTGGCCTGGACCGAGTTGCTGAGCAACACCGAGTGCAGCACACTGTCGTTGGCGGTGTCCAGGTACAGGGGGCCGGCGGCCGCGGCGACCACGGCCACCGTGGCAACCAGGAGCAGCGCCACCGCCGCCCCGGCGCGCCAGCGGAGGGCCCGAGTCAGGAGCCGCAACTGGTTCAAGGGCCGGATCTCCTCCTTCTCGGTGTCGGCCGAGACCCCACGGTCGATCGAGACCCGACGGTAGCGGATCGGATGCCGCGGCCGCATCCCCCGCCAGCATGAGAGAGGGCCGGTTTACACTGGAAGTCGATAGCAAGCGTTGGAGGTCGAGATGGAAGAACGGGCGCTCGGTGGGCAAGGGCTGAAGGTGTCGGCGCTGGGCCTGGGCTGCATGGGCATGTCCGAGTTCTACGGACCGCGAAACGACCAGGAGTCCGTGGCCACCATCCATCGGGCCCTGGAGTTGGGTATCAACTTCCTCGACACCGCCGACATGTATGGGCCCTTTCACAACGAGCGGCTGGTGGGAGGAGCCATCGCCGACCGGCGGGACGCGGTCATCCTGGCCACCAAGTTCGGCAACCAGCGCCGTGAGGACGGCTCCTGGGTCGGCATCAACGGCCGCCCCGAATACGTCCGGGAGGCCTGCGACGCGTCCCTCACCCGGCTGGGGGTGGACTACATCGACCTGTACTACCAGCACCGGGTCGACCTGCAGGTCCCCATCGAGGAGACCGTCGGCGCCATGGCCGAGCTGGTGACGGCGGGCAAGGTGCGCTACCTGGGCCTCTCCGAGGCCGCTCCCGAGACCATCCGCCGTGCCCATGCGGTCCACCCCATCTCGGCCCTGCAGACTGAGTACTCGCTGTTCAGCCGTGATCCTGAGGCCGAGATCCTGCCCACGATCCGAGAGCTGGGGATCGGCTTCGTCGCCTACAGCCCTCTGGGGCGGGGGATGCTGACCGGCCAGTACCGGAGTCCGGAGGAGCTGACCCAGGACGATTTCCGGGCCTCTCGCTACCCTCGCTTCGCGGGCGAGAACCTGGCCCCCAACCTGGCCCTGGTGGACCGCATTCGAGAGATCGCCGAGGCCAAGGGCGCGACCCCCGGGCAGGTGGCCCTGGCCTGGGTGCTCAAGCAGGGCCCCGACATCGTCCCGATCCCCGGCACCAAGCGGCGCCGCTTTCTGGAGGAGAACGTGGCTGCGGCCAGTCTCGAGCTGGACTCCGAGACCCTCCAGGAGCTGGAGGCGGTCGCCCCCTTGGGGGCGGTCGCGGGTGACCGGTATTCGGATATGGGGACCGTCAACCGCTGAAGCGGCGCCGACACCCTATATGGTGGCTCCGCGCCCGTCACAGGAAGGGCACCCCCGATTGACACCCCGGCCAGGGGGCACTGCCCCCAGCTGGCCGCGCGCGCAAACCACAATATGAAGGGTACAATGCCTGGCGCGGCCCCATATCCTGTGGGGCGGTTCCGATTAGACGGGGTGTGGCATGCGTTGTCCCTACTGCAACCACGACGACCTTCGGGTGGTCGACTCCCGCGACTCGGAAACCGGGGAGGCGATCCGCCGCCGGCGGGCCTGCAACAGCTGCGGCAAGCGCTTCACCACCTATGAGCGCATTGAGTCCATCCCCTTCTACATCGTCAAGAAGGACGGCCGCCGCGAGGATTTCGACCGCCAGAAGCTGTTCCGGGGCCTGATGAACGCCTGCAAGAAGCGGGACATCTCACCTGGCCAGGTGACCCAGATCGTGGACGAGATCGAAGCCGAGCTGCGCGGCCGGGGCCAGTCGGAGCTGCCCAGCCGGGAGGTTGGCGAGCTGGTCATGAACCGGCTGCGCCAGCTCGACGAGGTCGCCTACGTCCGATTCGCCTCGGTCTATCGCTCCTTCCGTGACCTCTCCGAGGTCAAGAACGAGATCGATCATCTGCTGTCCTCGGAGCGGGCCGCCGGCCGCCGCCGGAGCGCCACCCGCTGACCGGATGGACGACCCAGGGCACCTCGCCGAGCGTCTGAACTGGCTCAGAGGTGAGATTTCGGCGGCGGCGGTCCGGGCCGGGCGAGATCCACGCGAAGTCGCACTCCTGGCGGTGACCAAAGGACAGTCGGCGGCGGTGGCGGGGGCGGCCCTGGCTGAGGGGCTGACCGCTCTCGGCGAGAACTACGTTCAGGAGTGCTCCGCCAAGGATCTGGACCTGGCGGCCTCCGGCCAGCCCCGCCCCCACTGGCACATGCTTGGTCACCTGCAGCGCAACAAGGCACGGATCGCCGCCGACCTCTTCAGCCTGGTCGAGACCGTTGACAGCCTGGCTCTGGCACGCTCCATCTCGGCTCTCCGTGAGGACCGGGACCCGCTGCCGATTCTGTGCGAGGTCGACTTCACCGGCCTGCCGGGGCGGCGGGGTTACTCCCCGGAGCAGCTGGTGGCGGAACTGGCCGAGCTGGTGCGCCTCCCCGGGATCACGGTCCGGGGACTGATGACGGTCGCCTCCCGCGAGCGTCCGGCGCTGAGCTTCCAGGCCTGCCGAGAACTGCGAGACCGCCTGAGCGAGCTGACGGGTTCGGCATTGCCGGTGCTCAGCATGGGCATGAGCGAGGATTTCCGAGATGCCATCGCGGCCGGGAGCACCCAGGTGAGGGTGGGGACCTTACTGTTTGGCCCTCGCGCCGGATCCCGCCCCACCACCTAGCCGCTTCAACCGGCCGCCGGGGGGACCAATGGGGGACTGCCGCTGGCGCCCGGGTCCGCCCGTCTGTTGAAGATCCGGAAGCTGCGCAGCAGCCGGCGGTTGCGGATGTCGCCGAGGGAGTCCCCCTTGCCGGTGGCGAAGAGGTCCGGCCGCTGAGCCCGCCAATCTCCCACCCAGGCGCGGATCAGGACGGTGAGGTAGCTGGTGGCCGGGACCGCCACCAGGGCCCCCAGGAAGCCGGCCGCCTCCACGCCGGCGAACAGGGCCAGCAGCGTGAGCACCGGATGCAGCTGCAGAAATCGGGCCTGGATGCGCGGCACCAGCAGATAGCCCTCGACCACATGGATGCCCAGGAATAGGATCACGGTGAAGATCGCCAGGGTGGGGCTCTTGGTGAGCGCCAGGAGCAGGGCCACCCCACCGCCAACGAAGGGGCCCACCAGAGGGATGAGCTCGAAGATCCCGGCCGCCAGCGCCACCACCAGGGGAAACGGAACGCCCAGCAGAGCGGTGCCGACGCCGGCCATGGCCCCCACCACAATGGCCAGGAACAACTGGGCCCGAACGTAGCCACCGACCACCACGGCAAAGGCATCCAGGCCGAAATCGAGCTCGCGGGCAACCCGGGTGGGGAACAGGGCCAAGAAGCCCCGGCGCAGCCCCGAGCCGTCCTTGAGGAACCAGAACGCCAGCACGATTGCGATCACAGCATCGATCAGGGCGCCGAGCGCCCCGGTCACGCCGCTGACCACGATCCCGGTCAGCTGGGGCACCAGGGAAGAGAGCTTGGAAGTGACGAAGCTGACCGCGTTGAGGCGAATCCCGTGCCCCTGGAGCTGCTTCTCCACGCTGGCGATCTGAGAGTCCAGGCGGCGGACGAAGGAAGGAGTCTGAGCGGCCAGGCCACGGCCCTCTGTGACCAGCGGTCCGGAGAGCAGCCAGACCAGCAGCGCCAGCAGCGCCAGGCCCACCACCAGGGTCAGCAGCACCGCCACCGTTCGCGGCAGCCGGGCATTCCGCTCCAGGCGGTTGACCAGAGGAATTCCCAGGAAGAAGATGATGATCGCGACCAGCACCGAAATCACGACGGAGAGGATCGCGGCGGTCATGTCGCGCACCACCAGGAACAACTGGTAGCCGAGGAAGAGGGTCAACAGAACGGCGGCCGCCCGCGCCCACTGCAGCGCGGAGCGCCGCAGGCGAGAGCCATCGGGATCGGCGCTGGCCGCAGCGCCGCCAGTCGCGGGGCCAGGCGCGGCCGGGCCGGGAACGCTGGGTGGAGTGAAGGCCATGGTGGGTGGAGTGTACGGAGTCCCGGGCCGCTTGACCTGTTGGGGCTGCGGACGGGAACGGCCGCCGTCGGCTGCCCGGAGATGCCTCAGGCGGCGGCTTGTGGGCGCCTGAGCAGCGGCGCCCCTTGCGCCCGGAGAATCCGGTTGATCGCAGGCCCGGTCAGGGGCGGGCCGGCCGAAGGTCTCGCAACAGCAGGCGGGCTCGCTCGCGCCCCCGCCAGCGGTCCACTTCGAGTTCGAACACGATGTCGATTCGCCTCCCCAAGGGCAGGTGCCGCCTCAGCTGCGGACGGTTGAAGGTGATCGCCTCCACCGTCGCACTGCCGTCCTCCAGGGTCATCTGCAGATGGTCTTCGGCCTTGCCAAAGGGCCGCGTCGCCACCACCCGGCACCCCATGGCGCAGAGCAGCACCGAGGGATTGGAGTTGCCGAAGGGTCCCAGCGCGGCCAGCTCGTCGGCGGCCTTCAGGTTGCACTCCGCGAGCTCGGCGGTGGCGTCGACATGGAAGACACGGCAGGGCTCCCGGCTGCCCAGCTGCTGGCCAACCGCCGCCACCACCGCCTGCTCGAATTGCCCCACTGAATCGGGCCTGACGCTGAACCCTCCGGCGCCCCGGTGGCCGCCGTACCGCGAGAGTGTTCCCGAGCAGCTAGCCAAGGCCTCGACGACATTCAGGCCGGGCGCCCCCCTGGCGGAGCCACGCCATTCCACCCCCGCGCGGCTGTAGACGAAGCTGGGGCGCTGGAACTCCTCGGCCAGCCGTCCCGCCACCAGTCCCACCACGCCGGAGGGAAAGCCCTCGTCGCCGATGACGATCGCGGCCAGCTCGTCAGGCAGGCGCTCGACCATGGGCCGGGCCAGCTCAAGCGCCTCCGACAGCGAGCGACGACGGCTGCGGTTGAGAGCCTCCAACCCGGCCGCAGCCCTTGCCGCCTCGGGCGGGGACGCCGCCAGGCAGCACTCCAGAGCCAGTCGGGCGTCCTCCATCCGACCGGCCGCATTGATCCGCGGCCCCAGCGAGAATCCGAGATCCGAGCTGCTGGGAGCCCCTTCGATCCCAGCTCCCCGGGCCAGCGCCAACAGCCCCAGGGGCGCCGCCTCGGCCCAGGTGCCCAGCCCCTCGCGGACCAGCCAACGGTTCTCACCCGCCAAGGGCATCATGTCTGCCACCGTCCCCAGGGCCACCAGCGGCAGCTGCTGGCGGGCAGTTCCCGGGGGCATCAGCCGGGCCGCCTCCAGTGCCTGGACCAGCTTGTAGGCGACGCCGACCCCGGCCAGCCCCTTGAATGGGTAGCGGTCACCCGGGCGCTGGGGATTGACCAGCGCGTCCGCCGGGGCCAGCTGGAACCCGGAGCCGTCGGCCAGGGCGTGAGGGAGATGGTGGTCGGTGACGATCAGGCGCATTCCCGGCGGGCGGGCGGCCGCCACCTCAACAGCGGTGGTGCCGCAGTCCACGGTGATCACCAGCTGTGCTCCCTGAGCGGCGAGCTCCTCCAGCGCCTGCAGGTTGAGGCCATAACCCTCGCTCTCCCGGTTGGGGATGTGGGCCAGGATTTCGATTCCGATCGCCTGAAAGGCCCGCACCAGCACGGCCGAGGCGGTCACCCCGTCGGCGTCGTAGTCGCCGTAGACCGCGATCTGGGTACCCGCGGCGACGGCCTCCGCCACCAGCCCCACCGCCAGCTGCATGTCGGTGAGCAGGCTGGGATCGTGGTCAACAGGGTCGTCGCGAGCGGCGAAGTCCCGGTCAGACATCCCGCGGGAACGCAGCACCCGGCGTAGCAGAGGCTCGGACGGGGCTGACGAACCGAGCTCGGGCAGGTCCCAACGGCGGCGGGCTCGCTCCATCTCAGATCAGCTCGGTGGTGGGCGCGGCGTCAACGCCGGCGCGGTTACCCGGTCGGTCCCGACTTGGTCGCGGAGACCAGGTGGGGGACGACACTGAGACCAGATCCGAGGGGATGGCCGGAGCTCCGAATGGGAACGGCAATGGCCACCCCCGGGGGCCCCGGTTCCAGCTGCCGGCCCGAGCTCCAACCCTGGTGGTAACGTGGCCGGGATGGTTGGCCCCACCCGAGCTAGTGAACCCACCGCACGGGCGCGGCTGCAGCGGCCCTGCGACCGGCTGCGATGCGCCGCCAAGACCGCCGCAGTCTGGGGGCCGCGGGCGACGATCCGACCGCTGCCGCCGATCCGCCGGAGCCAACAGCCCAGGTGAGCAGGCCGAGGTCGACACCCGGCACAGCGCCCCAGCCCGGATCCGAGGCGGCGGGGGCAGCTGAAAAACCACCGCTGACGCCGGCGGAGCTTGCCGCCAAGGAGGCCCGCCGGCGGCGGGGACTGCAGGTGTCGACCTTCTGCCTCCACACCACTGCCTGGGTGGTGCTGACCTACTACGCCACCGACTACCTGCCACCCCTCTCAATCCGGTTGACCGTGGGCCTGGCCTCTCCCCGCGCCACCCAATACCTGGTTGGCTACACCGCCCTGAGCCTGATCTGCCTTTTGCTGGGCGCCGCGTTCGCCGGACTCTACCGGCCTCGAATGGCGGCCAGCAGGTACCCGTGGCGCTGGTACCTGGGGCCGTTGCTGGTGGCCTTGATCCTGATTCCCAGCCAGGGCGCGAACGATCTCCTGACCAAGCTGGTGGAGGCGGCCTGTCTCGCCCTGGGACTGGCCGTCGGTCAACTTGTGGCGCCCGCCCTCAGGCCATCGCCGGGCAGCTCGGAGCGAGATCCCGCGGCCGCGCGCTGACCGGGCCGTAGGTGGTGTTCCGCTCCCGGGGAGCACGCCCCACGGAGCGGATCGCCGCCTCGATCTGGTCGGGGTCCAGGTTCTGGCCGTGGCTGGCGCCGCTCATGCGGGTGATGGATTCCTCCATCAGGGTGCCCCCGAAGTCATTGGCGCCCCACCGGAGTGACTCCGCCACGCCCTCGGGCCCCAGCTTGACCCAGCTGGTCTGGATGTTGGGGATGTCGGCTCCGAAGTAGAGGCGACAGTAGGCGGTGAAGCGCAGCGAGTCCTCCAGGGTCAGCGGCTGTCGGATCCCGAAGTACTTGCCCAGGGTGTTGTGTTCCACCTGGAACGGCAGCAGCACGAATTCGGTGAAACCGCCGGTCTCGCGCTGCAGGTTGCGGATCACCTCCAGGTGCTGGAGCCGGTGCCAGGGCGTCTCCACGTGCCCGTACATGATGGTGGCGGTGGTGCGCAGGCCAACCCGGTGGGCCGCCCGCATCACCTCCACCCACTCCCTTGTGGTCAGCTTCTCGGGACAGAGAATCTGGCGCACCTCCTCCACCAGGATCTCCGCCGCCGTGCCCGGCATGGTCCCCAGGCCGGCGTCCTGGAGCTGCCGGATCACGTCCTCGACCGAGCGCCCCGCCAGCTGGGCGATGTAGCGGACCTCCTCGGGTGAGAGCGCATGCAGATGCAGGGTGGGCCAGCGAGCCTTGATCTCCCGGAAGAGCTGGTCGTAGAACGCCAAGTTGAGCTCGGGGGTGAGCCCCGACTGCATGCAGATCTCGGTGGCGCCCCGGTCGACCGCATCCTGGAGCTTGGCGAAGATGGTGTCGTGGTCATGGAAGTAGGCCCCCTTGACCCCGATTGAGCCCCGCTTGAAGCCGCAGAACTTGCAGCTGCCCACGCAGACGTTGCTGATGTTCACGTTGCGGTTGATGATGTAGGTGACCTCATCCCCGACCAGCTCCTGGCGCAGCTGGTCCGCCGCCCAACGCAAGTCCGCGGTCGACTCCTGGTACACCGGCAGGCGCTCCTGGAGCCGGTAGCCCAGGGTGAGCGCCTTGGCGGCCAGGTCCGACTCCGCGGGCCAGGCGTGTCGAGGGCTGACCGAGTCCCCATCCAGTGAGATCCCGCCCAGGTCACGAGCCCCCGCGGCCACCAGCTCGGCCCAGCTGTCGGAGTTGAGGTTCGGCGGCACCTGCACGGTGACTCCCTCCGGGAGGATCGCCCGAGCCAGCTCGACCGCCCCCCGGAACACCTCCTGGGTCGGGGCCTCGAACCGGGCCATCGGAGTCCCCGGCTTGGGCACGAAGTTCTGGACGATGACCTCCTGGATGTGGCCGTGGCGCCGATGGCTGGCGGCGATCAGCTCCAGCGCTCGCCGCCGGTCGGCCTCCTCCTCACCAATTCCCACCAGGATCCCGGTGGTGAAGGGGATGCGCAGCTCACCGGCGTCGTCCAGGTGGCGCAGCCGCTCCTGAAAGCGCTTGCCTCCCCCCATGGCATGCGCCAGGATCTGGTCGGTCCCGGTCTCCAGCATCAGCCCCATGGAGGCGTTCCAGGGCCGCAGCCGCTCCAAGCTCTCCCGAGACAGCAGGCCCACATTGGTGTGCGGTAGCAGACCCTTGGCCATCGCCCGTCGACAGATCTCGATCACCCTGTCCACGAACTCCGGCTCCCCCGCCAGGCCCAGATCGGGCAGCCGCCAGGGTTGCTCCCCCGACATGATCAGGATCTCCCGGCAGTGGTGCCCTGCGGCTTCCTCCAGCTGTCGGTCGACCTCGGCCAGGGCGGTCAGACCCCCGGAGTCGGCCCGGTACTCGCAGTAGCCACAGCGCCGGAAGCAGCGGTAGGTGACGTCGACTGTGTAGCTGCGACTGAAGGTCAGGTAGCCGTCGTGAAAGTTGGGCTGGTGGCGGGTGGCTACCCCCGCCTCCACCGGCAGCAGCGCGTCATAGGCCATGAGCCAATTATGCGGACCGTGCTCCCAGGCTCGTTCAGTTGTGGGCGGAGAGCAGGCTGCGGGGGAAGGTGACGCCGTATTTCTCCACATGCTCGTCGAGGGCCTGCAGGAGCTGTTGCTGGAAGGCCAGCCGCTCGACCAGCTCCGACTGCGAGCCCTGGGCTGGGTCCCCCTTCAGGTGGCGCTGGATCCAGGGAGGAATGGTGGCCACCAAGTGGGTCACCCCAGCGGTGAGAATGACCGTCTCAGGTCGGGGGTCCTCGACCCGGACCCCAACCCGAAGCAGGATCCCGGTCCTGGTGGCCAGGCCCCAGACCCGCTCCCAGTGGCCGGGGTCACGATGGATCCGATCGCTTCTGGTGTATCGGATCGAGGGGTCATTGATGATGCTCGTGCTGGTGTCGCCCCAGCGCACCAGTCGCTCCAGGACGGGCTCGTTGAGGTCGCTGGCGACCGCCCGGACCAGCGAGGCGCAGCGGTCGTCCAGGTCGGGGGGCAGCATCTCGGTGCCCTGGCGCCGCGCCATCAGGAGCACGTCCACCACCCCCGCGTGGCGCATGCAGTAACCTCGCCCGTCGACCACCCGGAGATGCTCCGTGCAGGCAACCCACGAGCAGTCGACCGCCCGGCGATCGCGATAGAGACAGCGGTAGGCCTCTGTGTTGGTGCACCCGCTGTGGTCGCAACCGCCGCCCTCAGCCTCACCGTACCGGACCGGCTCGATCTCGGGCTCCTCGGACTTGGCAGGCTTCTTTGCCATCTATGGGCGCTCCCCTTCCTGGGCTGCCGCATTCGACATCCGGTCCCTGCGCCCAAGCGCAAGAAACCCCCGGCTGTCGACAGCCAAAGCGGAAGATAGCAGGTGGTCCCGCCGGCAGCAATGGCCAAGGGGCAGCCGAGCGGCACTTGTGACCGATTCGTGCATCGACAGTGTGGTCAGGGGAGCAGGCGATAGGCCGGAACCGTCAGGAAGTCCACGAAGTCGGGGCCCAGAGCCACCTCGTCGAACACCTGGCGCGCGCTTTCAAACCCCGGCCCCAGCCCAGCCAGGACCTGATCCTCGGCGGCCACAACCTGGGACTTGGTCACCCGGCCGTGCCGCAGCCACTGCCAGATCTGGGACCGGGAGATCTCGGCCGTGGCGGCGTCCTCCATCAGGTTGTCGATGGCGGCCGCCCCGGTCCCCTCCAGCCAGGCGTGGAGATAGCGCACTCCGACCGAGACATTCAGGCGCAGGCCCGACTCGCTCACATCGCCAGGAGTGGCGGCGATGGCCAGGAGATCCAGGGCCGCCACCTTGACGTCGTCGCGCCTGCGATCGACCTGATTGGGGCGTGCCCCAAGCACCGAGTCGAACACCTCAGTGGCGGTCGCAACCAGGTCGGGGTGGGCGACCCAGGTGCCGTCGAACCCCTGGCCGGCCTCGCGCTGCTTGTCCTGGCGAACCCGCTCCAGCGCGATGCGGGTGTTCTCCGGGTCGTGCCGATTTGGGATGAAGGCGGCCATCCCGCCCAGCGCGTGCGTCCCCCGGCGATGGCAGGTGCTCACCAACAGGTCGGTGTAGGCCCGCATGAAGGGGACCGTCATGGTGACCAGTGCCCGGTCCGGCAGCACGAACTCGGGCCGGTTGCGGAACTTTCTGATCACCGAGAAGATGTAGTCCCAGCGCCCGGCGTTGAGCCCGACGGCGCGCTCCCTCAGCTCGAAGAGGATCTCCTCCATCTCGAATGCGGCCAGGATGTTCTCGATCAAGACGGTGGTCCTGATCGAGCCTCGAGGCAACTGCAGCTCCTCCTCGGCGAGCCGGCAGGTGTCGTTCCAGAGCCGAGCCTCCAGATGACCCTCCAGCTTGGGCAAGTAGAGATACGGCCCACTGCCTCGGTCCAGCAACTGACGCGCGTTGTGAAAGATGAAAAGGCCGAAGTCGAACCAGCTGGCGGCGATGGGGGCGCCGTCAACCAGCAGGTGCTTCTCCAAAAGGTGCCAGCCGCGAGGCCGCACCAGCAAGGTCGCCGTGCGGGGCGCGAGCTGGTAGCTCCGGCCGCCCACATCCAAGGAAATGCTGCGGCGTACCGCGGCGGCCAGATTGGCCTGGCCCTCGATGCAGTTCTGCCAGGTCGGTGAGTTGGCGTCCTCGAAGTCCGCCATGTAGGTTCTGGCCCCCGAGTTGAGGGCGTTGATCATCATCTTGCGGTCAACCGGTCCGGTGATCTCCACCCGTCGGTCGAGAAGATCCGGCGGTGGCTGGGCCACGGTCCAGCCAGGGTCATCGCGAACCACCGCAGTCGCCTCGGAGAAGCTGGGCAGGAGCCCCTGGTCAAACTCCTCCTGACGGCGCGACCTGGCCCTCAGGATGGCCTCCCTCGCCGGCCCCAGGTGCCGCTGCAGGCGCATCAGAAAGTCGATGGCGCCCGGGGTCAGCACCGACTCCTGGACGGCTCCCAAGTCGCCCAGGATCTGCACGCCGCCGACGCCTTGGCCGGTCACGGAGTCGCCGATGACTCGAACTGGGCCTCCTCAGTGGAGCCCCTGAGGGCAAGGGTCGCGCTCTCACCACCAGTGACGGTCTCCAGCACGGTGTCGAAGTAACCAGCCCCAACCTCAAACTGATGGCGAGTCGAGGTGTAGCCCTGGAGCTCCAAGGCGAACTCCCGCTGCTGGAGGTGGACGTAGGCGGTCATGCCCTCCTCGGCGTAGCCCTTGGCCAACTCGAACATTGAGGCGTTGGCGACGTGGAAGCCGGCCAGGGTCACGAATTGGAAGCGATACCCCAGCTCTCCCAGTTGGCGCTGGAACGCGGCCACCTCAGCGTCGCTCAACTGGAGCTTCCAATTGAACGACGGCGAGCAGTTGTAGGCCAACAGCTTGCCGGGGAAGCGGGCATGGATCGCCCGGGCGAAGACGGCCGCCTCCTCCAGGTCGGGAGTCGACGTCTCGAACCAGAGCGCGTCGCAGAAGGGAGCGTAGGTAAGCGCCCTGGCGATCACCGACTCCAACCCCGGACGAACTCGGAAGTAGCCTTCGGAGGTCCGCTCCCCGGTCAGGAACTCGCGGTCGACCGGGTCGATGTCGCTGGTGAGCAGGGTGGCGCTGAGAGCGTCGGTCCGGGCCACCAGCAGAGTGGGCACCCCCACCACGTCGGCGGCCAGCCGGGCGGCCACCAGGGTGCGCACGAACTGGCTGGTGGGAACCAGGACCTTGCCGCCGAGGTGGCCACACTTCTTCTCCGAGGCCAGCTGATCCTCGAAGTGCACCCCCGACACCCCGGCCTCAATCATCGACTTCATCAGCTCGAAGGCGTGGAGGGGGCCACCGAAGCCCGCCTCGGCATCAGCCACGATTGGGGCCACCCACTCACGGTCGTGGTTCCCATCGGCCCAGGCGATCTGGTCCGCCCTCAGCATGGCGTTGTTGAGCCGGCGTGCCAGAGCCGGCGCACTGTTGGCGGGATAGAGGCTCTGGTCCGGGTAGGTCTCGCCAGCCAGGTTGGCGTCGGCCGCCACCTGCCAACCGGACAGGTAGATGGCCTGCAGTCCAGCCTTCACCATCTGCACCGCCTGCTGGCCGGTGAGGGCCCCCAAGGCGGGGACGTAGTCGCTGCCCGTCAGCAGGCTCCAGAGTCGCTCAGCTCCGCGCCGGGCCAGCGTGTGCTCGACCAGAAACGATCCCCGCAGTCGCATCACCTCGCCGGCCGAGTAGGGACGCTCTATCCCCTCCCAGCGGGGGCGGGTCCACTCCAGCTCAAGCCCATCGGCTGCCGACGCAGCCTCCGCCGGCCTGCCGTTGTGAGGGCTCGAGGTCATGGCTAGATTCCTCCACGCAAGTTGAGGCCCGACACACCGTGGACAATGTGGAAACAGTCCGACGACGTAGCCCTGGCCAGCGGCCGGATGAGCAACTCATCCAGGGGGCGACTGGTGGGCGCGCCCGAACTCTTCCGAACTTGGACTCTTATCGGGCGACCATCGCCAGAGACTAGGGAATGTTGTCTCCGGTGTCAAGGGCGCCTAAGGCTGCCGATTACTGCCGGGGTCCACCGCCCCGGACCTCTCGAGCCCCTCCCGCTTCTGCGGCGCCGGTTGCCCACCCACCTCGAACTTCGGCTGCTTGAGGCGACCCCAGGAGTCCTCGCGGGCAGCTCGGTGCTTGCCAGCGGCCATGGCGGCGGCGGGT
>JABEUU010000199.1 GCA_013044295.1 Candidatus Dormiibacterota bacterium | reverse complement strand
CGGTCACCGCACCAGCTCGGCCCGCCGTCAGACCCTCCACCTACCCGAGCGTTGGCCCTGGCAGCATCTCTTCCTCACCGCCCTCACCAGGCTCCGCGCCGTCACCTGACGAAGCCCCCAAGCCAGCGCTCCGACTCCTCAGGGCTGGCGTCAGCCTGCCCAAAACTCCACCAACACCGCCGATTTCGACCATCTGGGACAACGGCTTGGCCTCTGTCCCCCTTTGGCCCGTCCCACACCCGCCTCACAGGCCCCGTCCTGGCCATTTTCCTCCCAGCGGGCCCCGACGGAGAGGACTCCAGCCCTACACCGGTGTTTTCAGGATTAGTTACTTCGGCGCGCGCCGGCGCTGGGATTTGACTTCGGGCTTGTCTGCTGGGTCAGCCGGTGAGGCATGCCAAAGCTCCGACCTCGGACGATGGTCTGCAGCGGGCTGGGGGGTGGCTCGGTCTCTTCGGAGGCGTCTGCGGCCGCCATTCGGTCCGACCGCGCGGGTCGGTGATGGTGTTCGAGGCGCGATGGCCGCCCGCGTCCTCGGGCGATGACGGCAGGCGGGCGCGTCTGGAGGGGGAGGAGCCGGCCGCCTCTGCCGTCTCCGATCTGGAGGCGGCGGGAGGCGTGCGCCGCCAAGCATCTGCCTGCGAGATTGGGCAGAGGCGAGGCGGACCGGCGTTAGGAGATCCCGGGGGAGATGCCACTCCGGCGCGCCCGCCATAGTCTCCGGCTTGCGCACCGCCGGCGGTCAAGCCACGCCTGACCGTGCACAATGCCGCCTGCCCGGCCCGGCGGGGGCCGTCCAGGTGCCGCTGCTGGTCACGGTCCGCTGGCAGCAGGCACGGGCTCAAGGCCGCGTCTGTCGCGTCGACTGTCTGCCGTGAGCCAGCCCAGGGAACGTCGTGCTGCCAGCTCTCCCCCTAAGCAGCTCGAGATTCGATGACTGTCCGGGCCGATCGGGGGCTTGCGTTTCCCGCCGAGATGCGTCAACGTGTACTGTCGAACTGCCGGTGTGGACCGCTCTCCCCACCGGCGGCCGGTCCCCGTCCTTCCACAACGTCTCAGTCAAGGGGCAGCCATCGAACCGCTGACGCGTCCCAGGTCGCCGGATCGGCGCCAGTTCGGTGCCGCAGTTCCCGATGAGTTCCAGGCATGGCAGCCGGGCGCCCCTCGGCGTGGCCACCGTCCACAGCCTCCACCGCGCCGATCCAATCGAGCGCAGACCACTCGGGGGTGGAGGCGCGGCGAGCTGGGGGACGACGTGGTCGAGGAGATCGCCCGTCAAGCGGCGGCTCGCCGGGCCGCCCGGCTGGCCTCCCGGCAGCGGCTGTTCGGCCGGGTCCGGCTCTCGGCGCCCAAACTGCCGAGGTGGCTGGACGCCTGGCGGGAGTTGGTGCTGCCTCTGAGGCTCGGATCGCTCGCTGTGGTCGTGGTCCTGGTGGCAGCTCTGGCGGCATTCAACCTTCCCTGGCTCAAGGTGCAGAG
The DNA here is from genome assembly GCA_013044295.1 of Candidatus Dormiibacterota bacterium. Classification (GTDB taxonomy): domain Bacteria; phylum Chloroflexota; class Dormibacteria; order Aeolococcales; family Bog-877; genus AG-12. The sequence continues at coordinate 6,272 of JABEUU010000199.1, read as the reverse complement.
AGTCGAGGTGGAGGGAAGCTCGGTGCTGGCGCGGAGCCAGCTGCTGGCGGCGGCGGGGGCCAGGGTTGGGGAGAGCACGATCATGCTCAACACCGAGCGCATGACCGTCAATCTGCTCGCCCAGCCGTGGGTGGCCGCTGCCAGCGTGAAGGTCAGGTGGCCTGGCACGCTGGTGATGTCGGTGACTCCACTGCCGCCGGTGCTGATCCTCCAGCGCGGGGGTCGGCGCGAGCTGCTGGCGGTCAGCGGGGCGGTGCTCGGCCCGGTGCCCCAGACTCCGACTCTGAGCCCGGTACCGACCCTGGTCGACCAGATCCAGGGCGCGGGTGCCGGGCCCGGGCGGGTGGCCCTGCCGGCCAATCTGACCGCCGCGCTGGCCGCCCTCTCTCATGCATTTCCGGCGGCTTACGGGGTCAGCGTGGTGCAGTTCCTGATCAGCCCGGTCGGGTCGCTGGAGATCAAGAGCTCGGCGGGATGGGTGGCGGACCTGGGGCCGGCGCTCACCAATGCCCAAATCGGCTCGATCGGTGCCAAGCTCGAGGCCCTGCGGGCTCTGGCCGCCAAGGTCAACCTGAAATCCACCACCATAAAGACCATCTATCTGGAGGATCCCTCCCAGGTGGTGCTCAGCCCCTGAGGATGCGGACCCAAAACCCGGTGCCTGGCGACCGTGTCACCCACAACATGATGTGGTTTGGGGCTTGTATTGCTCTCCCATTACCGATACACTTCATCCGGTCGCCTGCGACCCAAAGGCCCCGATGCCCGAGTTAAGACCCAACCCGACGTTCCTGACAGCCTTCATAACCAAGAATTGGGGAAACGCCCGATGACGAACTGTGTCCTGGGAGGGCCTCACCTCAGAGGCGGCCTCGCGGCCGGGTTCCGGGTTTGAGCAGTCGCCGCCTGGTGGCGGTCGACCTGGGGACCTCGACCGTTCGCTGCGCAGTCGCCGACGACGATGGCAGCCGCCTTCGCGTGCTCGGCGTCGGTGAGGCCCCCTCGGCCGGCGTGCGCAAGAGCGTTATCGTCGACCCCGACGCCGCCACCGCGTCGATCAGCCGGGCCTTGGATCTGGCCGAACGGGCGGCGGGGGTCGAGATCGACTCGACCCTGATGACCCTCGGGGGTCGGCATCTGATGAGCCGTTCGCGACAGGCCGTCGTTTCGGTGGCCTCCCGCAGCGGCGCGGTGGGGACCGGAGACCTCAACCGGGTGCTGGAGGCGGTCAGGGAGGCTCCTGACCTGGATGGCACCGAGGTCGTCCACCTGATCCCACGCTCCTACGCGGTCGACCAAATGGCCGAACTCCGTGACCCCCGCGGGGTTGCGGGAACTCGCCTCGGGGTCGACGCTGAGCTGGTGCTGGCTTCCACCGCTCATCTGGAGGCGCTGGTCGAGTGCGCGCACGCGGCCGGGTTGCGCGTCGACGACGTGGTGGCTCAGCCGCTCGCGTCCGCCGAGGGCGTGGTCCGCGATCGGGAACTGGAGGGCTCGGTGGCGGTGGTCGACGTGGGCGGGGGGACGACCGACATCGCCATCTTTCGCGGCGGCACCATCAAGCGCGTCCTGGTGCTCCCGGTCGGGGGTCAGAACGTCACCAAGGACCTGGCCACCGGGCTCCACTGCGACCTGGAGGAGGCCGAGAGCGTCAAGATCCGTCACGGTCATTGCGATCCCGGTCAGATCCGTCCCGAGGAGATGGTGACCGTGGTCGGCATGGGCGGCGTCGGCGCTGACGAGGTGCCGCGCCGCTGGCTTGCCGAGGTGATCGAGCCGCGGACCAGGGAGATGGTGCGCCTGATCGGACAGGTCCTCGACCAGGAGGATGGAGTCAGCCGGGTGGTCCTAACCGGCGGCTGCGCCCGGCTCCAGGGCTTCGCGGCGGCGGTCCATCAGATCCTGGAGATGCCGGTCAGAGTCGCCGTTCCAGAGGGCCTTTTCGGCCTGGCCGACCAGTTGGGGATGCCTGAACACGCCGCCACCGTCGGCCTCCTGCGCTGGGGACAGCGCTCGGCGTCCGGACACGATCACAGCAATCAGCGAACCACCCGCAGCACCGGCCGGCTCAACCGCTGGCTCCACGAGCTGTTCTGAGCCTGAAGGAGATCACGATGCCGCAAGACGACCTCGACCGCACCACTCAGGGCAATGCCCGCATCAAGGTGATCGGCGTGGGCGGAGGGGGCAGCAACGCCGTCAACCGGATGATCCGGGCCAAGCTGCGCGGCGTCGACTTCATCGCGGTCAACACCGACCGTCAGGCCCTCGACGCCTCCGAGGCTCCCACCAAGATCCACATCGGGCGCAAGGTGACTCGCGGGCTGGGCGCCGGTGGCGACCCCGAGGTGGGCGAGAACGCGGCCGAGGAGTCGCGGGACGAACTCTCCTCCATCCTGCATGACTCGGACATGGTTTTCGTGACCGCGGGCATGGGTGGCGGCACCGGCACCGGCGCGGCTCCCATCATCGCCGAGATCGCCCGCTCCAGCGGGGCTCTCACCATTGGCGTGGTCACCAAGCCGTTCAGTTTCGAGGGCCGGCGCCGGATGGAGGCCGCTGAGCGCGGAGTCGAGGGTCTATCGGGCCGCGTTGACACCCTGATCACCATCCCCAACGACCGCCTGATCGCCGTCACCGACAAGCGCACCACCATGGTGGATGCCTTCCGCAAGGCTGACGATGTGCTGCGCCAGGGGGTTCAGGGCATCTCCGACCTGATCGTCTACCCCGGCCTCATCAACCTGGACTTCGCCGACGTCAAGGCGATCATGTCCGGTCAGGGTGCCGCCCTGATGGGGATCGGCTACGGCAGTGGCGACAACCGGGCCCAGGACGCGGCTCGTGACGCTGTCTCCAGTCAGCTTCTGGAGACCTCCATCGCCGGGGCCAAGGGGATCCTGCTCAACATCACCGCCAGCCCGGACCTGACGCTCCACGAGGTGACCGAGGCCTGCGACATGATCCGCCAGAACGCCGATCCCAACGCCAACATCATCTTCGGCGCGGTGCTGGACGACCGTATGGGCGGGGACGTCAAGATCACCGTGATCGCCACCGGGTTCAGCAGCGTGCCAGCGGTCAACCAGGCGCTGGCGGAGAAGTACCGGGCGAGCCGGCCCCAGGAGCTGCAGGAGCCGCTTCCGGACAGCCTGCGGCGCTCGGTCAGGGATGAGTCGGAGGCGTTCGACGACCTGGACATCCCGGCCTTCCTGCGGGAGCAGCGCTGAGCCAGGCTGAGGGCCGACCCTTAGGACGCGGCGGCCGCTTCGATTCAGTCGGAGCTGTCGATAGGGACGCCGGGCCGGGCCTCCGCCGCTTCCCCTGAGCGGGGGGCGGCGAGTCGGTCCCGCACGGAAGCCGTCTGCCAGGCGACCGCGAGGGCCGCCAGCGCCAGCACGGCGACCGAGGTCGGCCTCAGGCCGCCTACGTGGGCGGCGGCATGCACCACCACCAAAAGGACGCTTCCCAGCGCGATCAGCACCGACAGGCCGCGCATGAGGGCCGGCAAGAGGTGGTTGGCAGCGCCCCGGGCGGTCGCGATTCCCAAGCCTGCGAGCGCCCCGAACAGGGCCTCGCCCAGATAGGAGCCGGCGGCTCGGCCCGGCGAGCCGGCCATCAGAGCTGGGCTGCTGATGATGAACTGGCCCACGTTGGCCGTCCCCAGCAGGGCGACCGCCGCCAGGGCCCATCCCCAGCTCGTGGCCCGGCCTCGGTTGTCGCTCTCCATCACCAGATCATCATCGGCGATTCACCAGGAGGCCCGGTCTTTGCAGGGAGCACTCGAGAGGCGCCAACCGACCCGGGATGGAGCCCGGGGAGAGTCCGCACCTGCCCAAGTTGGACAGGTGCGGGGGCGTATGCCGGCCGCCCGCAGGGGCCGGCCGGCGGGGCCTCACGCCGCGACCGTCGGCGCCTCCTGCCGCTGGGCTAGCATCTCGAAGAGGGGTTCGGCGTCACCGACCACCCGGGTCGCCATGGCGAAGCGCGCGATGTGCAGGGCCTCGAGCAACTTCTCGCTGGTGATGCCCTGGATCCTGGCCCTGCTGACCATGGCCAGGGTGCAGGCGTGGTTGGAGGACGCCAGGGCGGCCGCCAGGTAGATCAGGGTCCGGGTCTCAGGGTCCAGGGCGCCCGCCCCTGGCGGCATCGCGAAGGCGCTGCTGTGAACCTGCTCGACCACCAGCGCCGGGTCGACCGGTGCTGCCTTGGCCATGGCCGGGGGCACGCTGCCCATGCTCTGCCTCATCCCATTCAGGGCCGTCGCGATCTCTGGCTTTGCCTGACTCATGTCGCTCTCCTCAAGATTGGGCCGCGGGTGGAGGACCAGCCGGGCCCTGGTGCCTTGCGTGAAATGGCAAGCGCGGTTGCCGAATGCCTGCGGACCGGGGATCAGGTGGGAATCGGGCTCGCCTGCGGAGGTGGGCGGGGGGGCCCCGCCGGTGCCCATGCCTCACCGGTCGCGGTTGCCCACACGGTTCGGACCGCCACCATCGACCACAGGACAATCAGCAGCGCCATCAGGGCCACCGAGAGGTAGTCAACGTAGCCGACCCGCCAGGCCCTGCCCAGCGTCAGCGTCGCCATGCCGAAGGCCCCGACCGGGAAGGTGAATGCCCACCAACCGAGGCCGTACGGGAGCGGGCCGTCGGCCAGGTAGCGAACCATGACGACGGCGGTGGCGGCCAGCCACCAGAGCCCGAAGCCCCACAGGGCGCTGGCGGCGATCAGGGACGCGAGCGCCACCGCGGGGGCGAGATGTCCGAACACCGCCGCCCCGGAGGCTGCCATCCTGACCAGGGCCAGCGCACCCACTCCGACCGGTCCCAGAGCGATGATCAGGGAAGGCGCCAGGGCCGCGGGAGGCAGGGGATGCAGGACCAGTCGGTCGTGCAAGAGCGATAGCACCAGCCCGAACAGGATCACGCCAATGCCCCAGAAGGCGTAGCTCGTGAGGAGCAGGAGGCGCGTGTTGGCGGGGCTGGCGTGGGCCATCAGCGGACCCAGGACCAGCGGCACCACGATGTTGGCCACCGGAGGTATGAACCAGCTGCCGTTGACCGCCTCCATGGCGGTGCTGCGAGAGCTGAGCAGGAAGTAGCTGGCAACCAAGCTCATGGCGAAGGTGAGCGGCACGCCCACCCAGGCCAGCCAGAAGGCGAGGTCATGGACCACGGCCGGGCCGACCATGAGCGGTCCCACCGAGCTGGCCAGCACGGCCGTCACCAGCAGCCCGGCCGGTAGGGTCGCGAAGAGAGGCCCGAGCCAGGGGTTGCGCAGGTCGGCCAGGACCTCTGTGGGATAGCGCACCAAGCGCAGCAGGTAGGGTACGGCAAGTCCGACGAAGAGCCCGCCCGTCACCACTGCCATCACCCGGGCCGCCTCCTGGTCGATCCCTCGCATCGCCTGCCAGTTGCCAGGGTTGGCGGCCAGGCCGATGGCCACGATCCCGGTTCCCATCACTGCGGCGAACCAGCCGGGATGAAAGCAGCGAAGGCAGAAACGAACCCTGGAGGCGCTACTTACCTGAGCCATGGCTGACCTCAACTGTTGGCCGGCGGCAAGGGCCCCGCGCCAGCTGCAGCCAGCCGCCCAGCGACCGCCGTCGTGGATTGCTCAGCCGGTCGGTGACCGGCGTTCGGAAGGGCAGCATGCAGGCGCTCGAAGGCCCCCGGAGCCAGTCGGTATTCCCTCCTCCGCCCGCGCTTGGTGCAGACCACCAGCCCGGCCTCGCGCAGTGCCCTCAGGTGGTACGAGAGCAGGTTGAGCGGCACCGACACGGCCTCCTGGAGGTCGCAGACGCAGCGTTGCTGGCTGCTCAGGATGGTGAGGACGCGAAGTCGAAGGGGATCTGCGGCCGCCGCCAGCAGTCCCGCCTGTTCGGCCCATCCATCAATTTCCATTGAATCAAGCATAATTGAATTATGCTCCATCGGGGCGTGGTTGGCAACTTCGCCCGGTGGAGGAGCGCCTGTCGCTCTTCTGGCCGCCGTCGGGGAAATGGAGGTGAGGCGCCCGGGCCCACTTCAATCCGAACTGAGCGGTTCAGTCGGGGCGGGTCGTCGCCCTTTCGGATCCGGTGCGGCCGGCCCCTCCCGGCGGGTCCCCTCCAGCGTCCAGCCCCAGGTTGCGGCGGCCTTGTTGCGTCTCCCCAGGGGCCCTCAGCTCTCGCCCTGCTTGGCTGTCAGAAGGCTTGCCCGATCTGGCGGAGCCCCGGCGCCGAGGGAGCCGCGCAGGTGCCAGGCGCTGATCGCGGCGATCAGCAACAGGAT
>JABEUU010000198.1 GCA_013044295.1 Candidatus Dormiibacterota bacterium | reverse complement strand
GTTCAAGGAGGTGACCGCGTCGCTTGCCTACAGCGGCTCCCTTGACGCCAACCAGCTGATGCCAACCGCCCTGGGGGCGCTGAGGCCGACCGCGCTGGTGCCAGAGACGATGCGGGCCGGCAACCTGGCCGCCGGCGGCGATCTCCTCATCGTCGGCTTCACCGGGTACCGCGACTTCTATCCGAGTCTGGTGGCCGAGAACCTGGCGGCGGCCTCGCTCAACGGAGCGGGGTCCATCCGGGCACGCGCGGTGGAGGTGGGTATCGCCGGCGACCCCAGGGCCCTCCGCCCTCAGCTGCTCGCCAGAAGCCTCGAGGCGCGGGCGGTGAGGGCCAGCCTGGGCCGCGCCATTCGGGCGGAGCTGGCCCATGAGCAGGCGGTAGGAGTTCCCGCCGTGCTCGGCCTGGAGCACAGCCATGAGGTCTGGACCGACCTTGAGGACCTGGTCGGGCGCCCGGTCTTCGAGATTCCCACCCTGCCTCCGTCCCAGCCCGGGCTGCGGCTGATGGCCGTCCTCACCCGCGCTCTGCGGCGGGCAGGGGGCCGGATCCAGATGGGCACGACCGTGGCCGGAGCCACCACCGCCGCCGGCCGGGTGGAGGCGGTGGTGGTTGACCAGGCCTCGCGGCAAATGGCGCTCCCCGCCGGCCACTTCGTGTTGGCGAGCGGGGGCATCGGGACCGGAGGCGTGGTGATCCAGCCCGAGGGCCAGGTCCGGGAGAGCATATTCGGACTGCCGTTGGCGGGAGTGCCCGAGGATGGCCAGCCCCGCTTCGCGGACCAATACTTCAGCCCCCAGCCGCTGGACCGGGTCGGGCTGATGGTGGACCCCGCCCTGCGCCCCCTGGCCCTCGGCGGTGCTCCCGCGTACTCCAACCTCCACGCCGCCGGGGCGGCGCTCTTCGGGGCCACGCCGTGGCGGGAGAAGTCCGGGGACGGGATCAGCCTGGTCACCGGCTTCCGGGCGGCGGCGGCGATCTTGGAGGGAGCCGGTTGAGCACCTCAACCCCGGTCGAATTCGATGTGCGCTCCTCGCTGGACCACTGCATCAAGTGCACCATCTGCGAGAGCGCCTGCCCGGTGGCCGCAGTCACCGAGCTCTTCCCCGGCCCCAAGACGGTCGGCCCCCAGGCGGAGCGGTTCCGGGCCGGAGCCCACTCCCCGGACACGTCGGTCGACTACTGCTCGGGGTGCGGAGTCTGCTCCAGAGTGTGTCCCCAGGGGGTGCGGATCGCCGAGATCAACTCCCGGGCCCGGGCCCAGCTGAAGGCGGAGCGCGGTATTCCCCTGCGCGACCAGATGCTGGCACGGCCCGGGGTGATGGGCCGTCTGGGGCGTCCGGTGGCTCCCCTGTTCAACCGGGCGATCGGCAGCTCCGCCATGCGGCTGCTGGCGGAGCGTACCGTGGCCATCCACCATCTGGCGCCCACCCCCAGGGTGGTGACCCGCACCTTCTCCTACTGGATGGGGCGGCGCCGCAGCCCCCAGGCGCGGCGCAAGGTGGTCTACTTCCACGGCTGCAGCACCGAGTTCTTCGAGCCCGAGGTGGGCAAGAAGGTGGTGGCGATCCTGGAGCACAACGGCTTCCAGGTGATCGCGCCCAAGCAGGACTGCTGCGGCCTGCCGCTGCAGTCCAATGGCATCTACCCGGCCGCCCGGCGGTACGTGACCCGGCTGGCCCGCCAGCTCTCGGTCCCAGGCACCGAGCAGCTGCCCGTGATCGCCTCCTCGACCAGCTGCGGTCTGATGCTGAAGCGGGAGGGGCTGGAGATCCTGGGGGTCGAGGACGAGCATCTTCGCGACGTCAGCCGCCGCACCTACGACATCTTCGAGTTCCTGCTCGAGCTCCATCAGCGCGGCGAGCTCCGCACCGACTTCCAGGCGGTTCCGCTGACGATCGCCTACCACGCTCCTTGCCAGCAGCAGAACCAGGAGATTGGCAAGCCGGCCCTGGACCTCCTGGCCCTGGTGCCCGGCCTGCGGTTGCTCGAGCTGGACCGCTACTGCTGCGGCATCGCCGGCACCTACGGCACCAAGCGGGAGAAGTACGAGATCGCGATGCGGGTCGGGGAGCCCCTCTTCGCCGACATTCAGGATGCCTCCCCCGACCTGGTGGCCTGCGACAGCGAGACCTGCCGCTGGCAGATAGCCAAGGCCACCGGCGTCACCTCGGTGCATCCCCTCGAGGTCCTCTACCGAGCCTATGGCGGCATCTGAGGGCGCGCGGCGTCGGGTCGGACTGGTTCTGGTCTCCCACAGCGCCCGCCTGGCCGAGGGCGCCGCCGACCTGGCGAGAGCCATGGCCGCCGACGTCACAATCGTGGCCGCCGGGGGCATGGCGATCCCCGAGCAGGCGCTGGGGACCGATGCCGCCAAGATCGCCGCCGCCATCGAGCAGGCCTGGGCCAAGCCGGGGGTCCTGGTGCTCATGGACCTGGGCAGCGCGCTGCTGTCGGCCCAGATGGCGCTCGACATGGTCCCGGAGACGCATCGGGCCGGTGTCCAGCTCAGCTCGGCTCCCCTGGTCGAAGGCGCGGTCCAAGCGGCGGTGTCGGCCCAGATGGGGGACCCCATCGACCAGGTGGCCGCAGCCGCCCTCGGCGGCCTGGAGGGCAAGCAGGCCCAGCTCGGGTACTCACCTTTGGCTCTCGGCGCCGAGCCCCAAGCCGCAGGCGGCGAGGAGGGCTGGCGAGAGGTGGTGGTGGCGGTGGACCTTCCCCTGGGACTGCACGCCCGACCGGCGGCGAGCCTCATTCGGGCCACCTCCGATTTCGACGCCGAGGTCCAGGCCGGCAACGCCAGCACCGGGCGGGGCCCGGTCAGCGCCCGCAGCCTCAACCAGCTCGCCGGTCTGCAGATCGGGCCGGGTCAGCGCTTGCTGGTGCGGGCCCGGGGCCGCGCGGCCGAGCCGGTGCTGGCGGCGGTCGAGGAGCTCGCCCGTCGCAACTTTGACGAGCCCAAGCAGACCGAGGCCCCGAGCGGCGCCCAGGGTGCGCTGCCGCCGGCCACCCCTGCCCCCGGCGGGCGCGGCCTGGTCGGTCTTCCGGCGTCGCCGGGCACCGCCGTCGGCCCTCTCATGCACCTGGGACATCCCGAGCTCAAGATTCCCGACGATGCCCCGCGGCCAGCGGCCGAGGAGATGGCGGCCCTGGAGGGGGCCCTGGCGGCGACCCGGCGCGAGCTCCAGGCCCTCCGGGAGACCACCGCCCAGCGCGCCGGCGCCTACCAGGCGGCCATCATCGACGCCCACCTCCTCTTCCTGGAGGATCCCGAGCTGGTGGGCGCGGCCCGGGAGGACATCAAAACCGGTCGGCTGGGCGCGGCCGCCGCCTGGGCCAAGGCGAGTGCCCAGGTACGCCGCGGCTGGGAGCAGATGACCGACCAGAGGATGCGCTTGCGAGCGGCCGACCTGGATGGGGTCGCGCGCCGGGTGCTGGCCAACATCCTGGGAGTCGCCGAGTCGGCCCCCATCGGCCGGGGTCTGCTGGTGGCCGAGGAGCTCTCCCCCACCGACACCGCCGGCCTCGACCCCTCCCAGGTGCTGGGAATCGCCACCGCCGGAGGGGGCCCGACGTCCCACAGCGCCATCCTGGCCCGGTCGCTGGGCATCCCGGCCGTGGTCGGGATTGGCCCCGCCGTGCTGCGGCTACCCGCAGGCACCATGGCGCTCCTCGACGGCGACCTGGGCACCCTGCTCCCGGACCCGCTACCGGCCGAGGTTGGAGCGGCCAAGGCGCGCCAGGTGGCGCACCGCAAGGCGGCTGCCGAGGAGGCCAGGGCCGCTCACCATCCGGCCGTCACCAGGGATGGGATCACGATCGAGGTGGGGGCCAACATCGGCTCTCTGGCCGACGCCGTGGCCGCCGCCGAGGCGGGCGCCGACGGGATCGGACTGCTCCGCACCGAGTTCCTCTTCCAGGCGGCTGCTGAGATGCCTGACGAGGACGCCCAGGCCGCGGCCTACGAGGCCATCGCGGTGGCTCTCAAGGGCAGGCCGCTGACCATCCGCACCCTTGACGTCGGCGCCGACAAGCCCCTTTCCTTTCTGCCCCGGGCCGAGGAGGACAACCCGGCCCTGGGGGTGAGGGGGCTGCGCCTGGGGCTGGCCCAACCGGAGCTGCTGGCGACCCAGCTGCGGGCCATCGTGCGGGTCGCCGCCACTCACCGGCTGCGGGTGATGTTCCCGATGGTGGCCAGCCAGGAGGAGATCATCGCGGCTCGAGAGGTGCTCAAGGCGATCTCCCCCGCGGAGCGGAGCGCCCAGGTGCCCACCCTCGAGGTGGGAATCATGGTCGAGGTCCCGGCCGCCGCCCTGGAGGCGGCCAAGTTGGCGGGCATGGTCGACTTCATGTCGCTCGGCACCAATGACCTCTCCCAGTACACCCTGGCGGCCGACCGGGTAAATCCGGCGGTGGCGGGGCTGGCCGACCCGCTCCACCCGGCCGTGCTCAGGCTGATCCAGGCAACCGCCGCAGCCGGACTGGCCGCCGGCAGCTGGGTGGGGGTGTGCGGTGAGCTGGGGGGGGAGACCCTGGCCACCGAACTGCTGATCGGGCTGGGGGTCACCGAGCTGTCCGCGGCCCCGGTCAGGGTCGCGGCGGTCAAGGATGCCGTCCGCCGAGTCGACTCGGCCGCAGCTCGAGAGCTGGCCGAGCAGGCGCTCAGCCTCCCCAGCGCCGCTGCGGTGCACCAGTTGCTGGTGCGGCGAAGGGCCGAGATTGGCGGTGACGCGCCGACCTGATTGGCGCAGAATGCAAGTTCGGAGTTGACAGGGTTCGCCGTCGGCTGTGGACTCAACTCCAACAGGCGAGGAGCCAGCATGGGAGGCGCTGCTCAGGCGGGGAGTCGCCGCGTGACCCCCGTTCCCTCGCGGCCGCTTCGGGCAGTGATCCGCTCCGGCGGGTGGCCACGACGGCTCGGGGGCCTGACCGGGTGAGAGTGGGCAAGCTGTCGCCCGCGGGTTCCGCGACGGCACCCAGGGCCGAGCCTGCCGAGGCCCGCGGCGGCGCCTGGCAGACCGGGATGGTGGCGACCGCGACCGGCCTGCGGCTGGTGCTGGCCCCGGTGGTAATGGCGCTGCTGATGGCCGGCTGGGATCCCCTGGCCGGAGCGCTCTTCGCGGTGGCGGCGGCGACCGATTACCTGGACGGGTACTTCGCCAGGCGCTGGCGGGTGAGCACCGCCACCGGCAGCTTCCTCGACACCACCGCCGACAAGGTGCTGGTGACCGCGGCCCTGATCGGGCTGGTGGCGATCTCGCGGACCTCCGCGTGGGCCGCCCTGATCATCGTGGGCCGGGAGATGGTGATCATGGGCCTGCGGGGGTCGGCGGCCACTCAGGGGGTCCTCATAGTCGCCTCCCAGCTGGGCCGGGTCAAGGCCGCCGTCCAGTTCCTGGCGATCCTGCTCTCGACCTTGAACGTGGGCTACCTGATCGGCCCGATGGGGATCGACCAGTGGTTCATGGCGCTGGCGGTGTTGATCACCGTGGGCTCCGGGATCGACTACCTGGTGCGCTTCTCGCGGGTGGTCATCGGTCGCTCCAGGGGCGCGGGCTGAGCCGGTGCCCGAGCAGACCCTGGTCATAGGCGGCACCGGCTTCATCGGAGGTGCGATCCTGTCCAGCCTGGTCGCCGACCAGGTCCCGGTGAGAGCCACTGTCCGCGGTGGCGCCGAGGTGGTCCGGGCCGCCGGAGCGGAGCCGGTGCCGGCCGACCTGCTGGACCTTCCCAGCCTCAGCCAGGCGATGGCGGGGTGCTCTCTGGTGTATCACGCCGGCGGCCTCAACTCGATGTGCCCCAGAGAGCCGGGCCGACTCTTCGAGGTCAACGTCCAGGGCTCGGCCAACGTGATCACGGCCGCCGCCCAGGCGGGGGTCCGCCGGGTCGTGTATACCTCCTCGGCGGCCGCCCTGGGCGAGCGCCGGGGCACCGTGGCCACCGAGGACAGCCCCCATCGCGGCCGCTTCCTCTCCCAGTACGAGCGCTCCAAGTACCTGGCCGAGTTGAAGGTGCTCGAGCTCGGAGCCAAGCTGGGGGTGGAGGTGGTCTGCGTCAACCCCTCCTCGGTGCAGGGCCCGGGACGCACCCGGGGCACGGCCCGCTGGCTGATCCGCTACGCCGACGGTCGCCTTGGCTGGATGGTGGACACCAGGGTCAGCCTGCTTG
>JABEUU010000041.1 GCA_013044295.1 Candidatus Dormiibacterota bacterium | reverse complement strand
CTGATGATATGAGGGTGATCCACCACTTGGGTTGGTCACCCGGCAAGGCTGCCGGATCAACCGATGGAGGGAGAGCCGGTGGCTGTTGTTCCTTGTCTGGTGAGATCGATGGTTGGAGCGGAGTTGCGGGCGGTCACGTTGGGTCATCCACTGCTCGATGACTATCTGGAGTTCGTGGCCGCCCGGGGTCGGCCGAACACGCTGCTGGCGGTGGCCTATGACTTGAAGGTGTTCTTCACGGTGGTCGGCAAGGAGCCCGCAGAGGTGGCCACGGCGGACGTGTTGGACTTCATCAAGGCGCAACGCGCTCCTCGTCGCGGCGCGAAGGTGGTTCGTCTCGAAGACGGCGAGGCGGGCTTGTCGGCCCGGACGATCAAGCGGCGCTTGGCGAGCTTGTCGGGGTTGTTCGCCTATCTGGTCGCTCGGGGCGACGCCGGGGTGGCGGCGAACCCTGTCCCTCGTGGTCTGGCTGCCCGCCGCCCCGGTCAGCGAGGAGCCGTTCGTGGTGTGCCGTTGATCCGGGCGCCTCGCACACTGCCCCGGGTGATCGAGCCGGCGGGGGTCGACGCGTTCGTGGGCGCGCTACGCACTCGGCGGGACCGGGCGATGGTCGAGGCGATGGTGTTGGGCGGTCTGCGGCGCTGCGAGGTCCTCGGGTTGCGGCTCGGGGATTTGCATCCCGGTGAGCGCAGGGTGTTCGTGGCCGAGGGCAAGGGTGCCCGTCAGCGGGTCGTGCCTATCTCGGGCCGGTTCTTCGCCACCTGCGCGGAGTACTTCGATATCGAGCGGCCCCGGACGTCGGTGACCGACCGGGTGTTCGTGGTGTTGAAGGGACCGCGGCGCGGGCATCCACTGTCGGCGGCCGGTCTCGACGAGATCGTGGAGGGCGCCAGGCGCCGGGCGGGAATCGACCGCCTCACCTGCCATCAGCTCAGGCATACGTGTTTCACCCGGTTACGCGACGCCGGGATGGCGCTCGAGGCGATCCAAGCCCAGGCCGGGCACGCCTCGATCGAGTCAACCCGGATCTATCTGCATCTGGCCAACGACTGGTTGGCCGGCGAGTATCTTCGGGCGGCCGAGGCGATCGAGGCCCAGGCGGTCGGGCTGTGAGCGCCCGACTTGTGCTCCGGCCCGAAGCCGAGGACCTGGTGGCTGCGTTCCGCGCCGAGATCGTGGCTGCCGGGCGCAAGGCGTGGCCGTCGATGATCGGCGGGGCCCGGGCGTTCTGCGCACGCTATGTGTCCCCGGAGCGTTTCGCGGCCGCCGGCCTCGACGACCAACTCGGACTTCCCGCCCATCACCGCCCGTTCGCCTGTTGGCTGATGGTCACCGGGCGCATGGCGGTCCCAGCCGGCTACCTGGCCCGAGCCGACCTGCGTCTGGGCGCCGCCGCCGGCCGCTACCACGCCGAGCTCCATGCCCGCTTCGCGGCCACCGCTGAGATGCTCGGATCCGACCGCTGCTGGGTGGCCGCGCAGTGGAACGTCCTGGCCCAGATCGCCGCTCTGCACGGCGTGACGCCCGCCGAGGTCACCGCCGGCCAGGTCGACACCGGCGGGGACGCCCTGACCGCGGCGTTCGCCCGCCCCGGCCATCCCAAGGCCGGCCACGTGACGCGCACCGCTTTGGTCCGGTTGCGGGCGACGATGTTCCACGCCGGGATGACCGACAGCCCACCCCGACTGCGCCGTCCCAACGCCGGTGTTGCGGCCGCAGCCGAGTGGGCCGCGGTGGCACCCGCCGTGGCAGCCACCGCGCAACGCTATTTGGACCAGATCATGCTCAGTCTGAGGCCGTCGACGGTCGGTGACGCGGAACGGTCGTTGCGGGAGCTCGCCTGCTTTCTGGCCCGAGAAGCGCCCGAAGTCGCCGGCGTCGCCGACATCGACCGCGGTCACATCGAGGCCTACAAGCTGTGGCTCGCCGGCCGGCCCCGCTCCGGCGGCGGGGCCTTGCACCGACACACCATCCGGGCCCGACTGCTCACTCTACGCACCTTCTTCGAACGGATCGCCGAGTGGGGATACGACGACGGGCCGTCCCGTCCGCTGATCTTCGACGGTGACCTGCCAATCCCCGACCAGCCCCTACCCCGCTTCATCGACGATGCCGCCTCCGCCAAGCTGCTGCGCGCCGCGCGCGCCGACGGAGACCCCTTCGTCCGCCTCGTCGTGGAGCTTCTGGCCCGCACCGGGCTGCGCAAGGGCGAGCTCATGGCCCTCACCGTTGACGGCGTCGTCCAGATCGGCTCGGCGTTCTGGCTCAGGGTCCCTCTCGGCAAGCTCCACAACGACCGGTTCATCCCGTTGCACCCCCAGCTCAAGGAGCTGCTCGACACCTGGATCGCGCAACGCCCCCAGGGCCTGCGCTCCGAGCTGATCTTCACCGACTGGGGACGGCCCATCCCTCCCGCACGGGTCGACCGGGCACTCGTCAAGGTCGCAGCCGCGGCAGGCATAGGCCATGTCACCGCACACCAGCTCCGCCACACTCTGGCCACACAGGCCATCAACCGGGGGATGAGCCTCGAGGCGATCGCCGCCCTACTCGGGCATCGCACGATGGCCATGACCATGGTCTACGCCCGCATAGCGGATCGCACCGTGGCCGACGAGTACTTCGCCGTGTCCGAAAAGGTCGAGGTCCTCTACGGCCAGACGAACCGACTACCCGCCGACGCCGAAGGTGCCGAGATGGTCAAGCTTCGCCGCGAGATGGACCGGCGCATGCTCGGCAACGGCTACTGCGCCCGCCCCGTCGAGATGGACTGCCACTTCGAGTCGATCTGCGAGTCCTGCAGCTTTTTCGTCACCACCATCGAGTTCCGCCCGACCATCCAAGCCCAACGCGACGACGCGGAGCGCAAGGGCCAGGTCGGCCGCCAACACATCTTCGACGGCCTGCTCGACCGGCTCGACACCGAGGCGTCATGACACCCCCACCTCTTGCTGCTCCAGCGACCAAACCACCTCCCATAACTGTATGATCAGCCATACATGATGAGAGCCTCCCGTCGTGACCACTACCTCGCCCCGACCACCGGCGAAGACACCGAAGCCGTCCTCACCGCCGCCATCGAAGGGCTCGGCAACCTCCGGGGCCTTCCCCCACTCGGAGACGCCGCCGCCGGCCTGCACCTCCTCTCCAGCCTCCTAGCCGAGGCCGAACACCGTCTGCCCCGAGCCGTCGCCGACACCCGGGACCAAGACTGCTCCTGGGCCCAAATCGGCGACCTCCTCGGCGTCACCCGCGCCAGCGCCCAACAGCGCTACAGCGGTCACACCGCGAAGAACCGCACGCCGCTCGAAGCGGACTGACTCAATGAACTGCCCTGGGCTTGATGGAGACCGATTCCCTCAAGACGGGTGGCGATGGAGGAGGTGTTCCGGCCAGGTCCTGGATGTTTCAGCGGTGCAGGGGCGGCTCGTGCCAGGTCTCGCCGGTGATGGTGGAGTGACGGAGCCACCGGTGGCGTTTGTGGGCGGCCTGGGCACTCACCCCGGCGGCTGCGCCGATCTCGGCCCATGTGGCCCCCGCAGCGACGGCCCGGGCGATGGCGGTCTCCCGGTCGGCTTCGAGGGCGGCGATCCTGGCGGTGAGCGAGGCGATCCGTTCCAGCAGTCGACGAGCGGACACAGTCATCAACCTAGGTTGATGACTGTGGAGTAGTCAACGCCCGTCGAGGCGATGCTCCGCCCAGCAGCCCCGAGTGCACTCGGCCGACCCTCCACCACGCCATCCAGGCGCCCGTCGCGGAACCCAGGGTCACGACGGTCTTTCACGGGGCCCTAGGAGCCAGACCAGCTCGGCCTCGCGGAGCCCCCTTAGTGAGACCTGGGGTCGGGACCGGGCTGCGCTGAAAGCCCCCGGTCGTGGGCCAAAACCGACCACCAGACGAGGGGCCCTCGTCAACCGAGAAGTTCCCTCTTGACAGCGATCACCCACATAACTACAAGAAAGGACACCGGTACCTCACGATCGTGGTCGACCACGATTCCGGACGTCTCGTGTGGGCCGCGGTCGGCCGGGACAAGGTGACGCTCAACAAGTTCTTCGACCTCCTCGGCGACAACAGATGCGCCAAGATCCGCCTGGCCAGTGCCGATGGCGCCAGCTGGATCGG
>JABEUU010000197.1 GCA_013044295.1 Candidatus Dormiibacterota bacterium | reverse complement strand
CCACTTCGTCGAGGTAGCGGTCGACGAGCGTGATCGGGTGTGGATTTTGCTCCACTCTGGGTCCAGAGGAATCGGCCATCAGCTGGCCCAGGCAGCGATCCGAGAGGCAAAGCTGCTGGCCAAGCGCTGGCTGATCCCTCTTCAGGACCCGAATCTCGCCTACCTGGTGCAGGGCGATTCCGCCTTCGACGCCTACCTGGCTGCGCTGCGCTGGTCCCAGGCCTATGCCGCCGCCAACCGGGTGCAGATCCAAGCCCAGGCAGTCTCATCCCTGCTGCGGATCGTGGGCAAGGGACAGGTCACCGACACCATCAACTGCCACCACAACTACACCGAGCGCGAGCATCACTTGGGCGCGACCTCTGGATTACTCGCAAGGGGGCGATTCGGGCCCGGGTGGGAGATCGAGGGATCATCCCAGGATCGATGGGAACGGCCAGCTACATAGTCGAGGGATTGGGCAACGCCGCCAGCTATGAGTCCTGCTCCCATGGGGCCGGGCGACGCCTGTCCCGGACTCAAGCCCGCAAGCAGATTCCTCCAGACGCCTTGCGTCAAATGATGCGGGGGAGGGAGTGGCTGGAGGAGGAGGCAGACCACCTGGGTGACGAGGCGCCGGCGGCCTACAAGGACATCGACCAGGTGATGGCGGATCAGGCCGACCTGGTGAAGGTGGTGCACAAGCTGGGTCCGGTGCTCAACTACAAGGGCCTGTGAGTCGGTTGGCCGAGCGGCTCTCCCGGAAGACTCGGCCGTGCCGAGTCCGGACCGCGCCCGGTGCCGCGCCAGCCCCGATCGTCCTTCCGGCAAGCGGGGTGAGAGCTACCTCTGCCTGCCTGAGCTTGAGAAGATGACCGTGTCGGAGTCGTCCCGGGCTGAGGGAGGAGGTTGCCGCAGTGGTCTTTCTGTTCGTGCTGACCGCCGGGCCTCGCACCGAAGCGGTGGAGACGGTGGCCGAGCTGGCCGCCGGCGCCCGCGCCCTCGGACACAGCGTCGAGGTGTTCATGGCCGGGGACGGCGTCGCCCACGCGGGGGCTCTGGCCGGCCGGATGCCGGTCACACTTTGTGAGGCAGACCTGCGCTGGCGGCAGACTCAGCCGCCGGAGATTCCGGGGGTGAGGCGGGGCAGCTTGGTGGATCTGGCCAGACTGTGCCGCGACGCTGACCGGGTCATGGTCTTCTCGTGACTTCTGGGTCAGACGAGGTGGTGGTCCTGGCCCGCGGCGGTCTCGCCGACGAGGCAGCCCTGCTGGCCCTTCGAGTGGCCCTGGCAATTCCGCTGGGGGGGTCGCCGGTCAGACTGCTGTTGGCCGGTTCAGCTTGCTTGCTGGGCCTGGCCGACGCTCCGTCGATCGGCACCCGAGGTTCCCAAGTGGATCGTGAAATGGATGCGCTGCTCAACGATGAGGAGGCACCGGTCGCCGTGGAGCGCGAGTCTCTGATCGAGCTGGGATGCTTGGACCGCCCACTTCGGCGGGGGGTGAGCTTGGTTTCCAGAGCTGAGCTGGAGGATGCCTGTGGTAGAGCCCGGCACTGCCTGGTCGTCTGAGCTCGTGGCCCAGGCGCCCGAGCTCCACCTGATCACGCGTTTGGCTGACTCGCGCGCCTGGTCGATGTGCGCCCGCCGCCAGGCGGCCGGGGCCCGGGTCCGGGTGGTGCTTCTCCACGACGCTGTGCTCGAGACCGAGTCGGGGGTTCGCCGCCAACTTGGCCTTCCAGACTCCGCCCCGGTGCCGCTGACCGTGCTCGCCTGCGCCCGGGATGCCGTCGGCCGGGGGGTGGGGGAGCGATGGGCACTGGTCGACTATCTTGAAATCATCAGACTCAGCTCCGAGTCCCAGCCACTGATCTGCTGGTGACCAAGTGAGCCGGCGCGATGGCGAGGACCTGCTTTCGGACTCTGAGATCGAGCGGTACAGCCGCCAGCTGCTGCTGCCTGGCATGGGCGAGGCCTCGCAGTTGCGCCTACGCCGGGCGACCGCGGTGGTCGTTGGCTGTGGCGGCCTCGGGGGCCAGGCAGCCCTCTATCTGGCGGGGGCCGGCGTGGGCCGGCTGCGTCTGGTTGACCCTGACCGGGTGGCGCTCGACAACCTTCATCGTCAGGTGGCCTTCCGCGGCGCCGATCTCGGACGGCCCAAGGTGGTCGCCTTGGCCGACGCGCTCTTTGCTCGCAACCCCCTAATCGAGATCGAACCAGTGGACTTGACTTTGGGGGAGGAGTCCGTTGGCGAGTTGCTGGCCAGCGCCGACATGGTCCTGGAATGCACTGATGACCCCTTGTCCAAGTTCACGGTCAACGACTGGTGTGCCTCCCGCCAAATCCCCCTGGTGGTGGGCGGAGCGATCGGCTTCTCCGGGCAGGTGGTGGTGGTGAGGCCGGGTGCCCCGTGCTACCGATGCCTTTTCCACAGCCCCCCTGAGGGTGCCACCCGCACCTGCCGAGAGGCTGGGGTGATGGGACCTCTGGTGGGGGTGGTGGGATCGCTGCAGGCGCTGGAGGCGATCAAGGCGCTGGCTGGGCTGGCTGACGGCGGCCGCCGCGGAAGGCTGGTCGACTTCGACGGCCTGAGCGGGCGATGGCGCACCATCGCCTTCGACCGAGATCAGGGTTGCCCCGCCCATTCGATGTGAAGGTTGCCTCCGGCCATAATTGGCGCGTGCCGTGTCAGCTCCCAGGCCCTGGTCGGATCGGCTCGGAGATCCCGTCCCTGGGCCTAAGGGCGGCGCTGGGATGCAGGGTCGATTGGATCGAGCCGGGATGGGAGGGGTGATGGTGGCGACAACACTGGTTGGCATCTTTGGCGGCTCGGGCCTCTATCAGCTGTTGGATGATGCCCGGGAGGTTGTGGTCGACACTCCCTTTGGCCCTCCCAGCGACAGCCTTTGGATTGGCGACGTGGCCGGCCGTCAGGTGGCCTTCATGCCCCGTCATGGCCGCGGCCACACCATCCCACCTCACCGGATCAATTACCGGGCCAACCTCTATGCCATGCAGGAGGTGGGGGCGACCAGGATCCTCGGGCCCTGTGCCGTGGGGTCGCTGCAGCCGGCGCTGGCTCCGGGGGACGTCGTGATTGCGGATCAGTTTGTTGACCGCACCTGGGGCCGCCCGGACACGTTCTGGGAGGGCCCGGTGGTGAACCACCTCTCGGCCGCCGATCCATATTGCCCCGAGCTGGGACGGCTGGCCTCCGAGGCCAGTCGGGGACAGGGCGCCAGGGTTCACCAGGGCCAGACCATGGTGGTGGTCCAGGGGCCGCGTTTCAGCAGTCGGGCGGAGTCGCGCTGGTACCGGAGTCAGGGTTGGGGAATCATCGGCATGACCGGTTACCCGGAGGTGGTCCTGGCTCGGGAGCTGGGTCTCTGCTACGCGTCGGTGGCGGTTGTGACCGATTACGATTCCGGTCTCGAGGGCTCGCCCAACATCCTGCCCGTGAGTCATGAGGAGGTCCTGCGCGTGTTTGCCGCCAACGTCGACCGCCTGCGGGCCCTGCTCCTGGCTCTGGTCGCGTCTCTCCCGGACAGTCCTGGCTGCGAGTGCCGCCGTTCCAGGCTGGCGCCGGAAGCTGGGCCGGCTTGAGCGCGAACACCCCGGGCTCGATCACTGCCAGCGCCGTGGGCGCCCGCCACCGGGTGCTGGCCTCGCTGGAGATCTGGCGCCGGACCCGGGTGATCCTAATCTACGCGGCGCTGGTGATGCTGGTGGGGGAGGGCATCACCGTTTTCGGGGGCCACAAGTTCGCTCCCAGCTATGTGGCGGTGGCGGTCCTCCTCCTGGCCCTCGCGGCCGCCATTTATTGGCGCCAGCGCGCCCACTACGTCGAGGTGGGGCAGGATGGCCTGCTGATGCACACCACCTTCCGGAGCGAGGCCATTCCCTATGAAGCGCTGCGGCAGTCACGTTGCCAACCCCTGCGGGTCTTCTTCGAGGCTCCCACCCGCCGCGACCTCCTGACCGGTGGCCTTCGCCGGTTTGCGAGCACTCCGGCGTGCATAGTTCGAGCTGAGCTGAGCCATGATGAGCTGCTCAAGGTCGGCAGGCTGCTGGGGCGCCGGACGGTGCTGGACCAGGACCTGATCATGCTGGTGGAGCACGCCGAGGCCCTGGATCGGGCGCTCGAGACCAGGATCCGGCGCCGGCCCCCGACAGCGGCCGCCAAGACCCCACGGCGGAGATGAGGCCGACCCTCTCGACGGCTGTTCGGCGAGAGGGTCCCTGGGCGCTGGGCGTCGCACTCGTCTTCGCCCTGGTCGGGGTGCTGGTGCGATGGCCATTGAATCCGCTGGTGGCCGTGACCATGATCGGGGCGGTCTGGGGGGTTTCCCTGCTGCTACGACGCCACCGGGGGCTGACCGGCGTCGACGGGGTGGACTGCGTGATTGCCGGGATCCTGATCGCGGCCGCGCTGGCGGTGCGGCTGGCGAGTCCCATCTACCTCGACTTCCTCCAGGGCAACCTCAGCCCAGTCAGCACGGTGCCGGCCCCGGCCGGAGTCCACCGCCCACCCACTCACGACGTCTTCGGGTCGGCGCCTGGGGCCTGGGCTATCCCTTCAACAAGAGCGGCTGCACGAACGCCCCGGTGGGCCCTCACAACACCGAGAAGTACACCTGTGGCTACGTTTTCGATGAGGTCTATTTCCCCGTCGATGCCCTCAAGAACCTCAAGGGGATTGACTACTTCGATCCCGAGCCGCCGCTGACCAAGCTGGTCATAGCTGGCGGGATCAGCTGGTTGGGCTTCAATCCCTGGGGCTGGCGGATCATGTCCGCCATCCTGGGCAGCCTGGTGGTCGGGGTGCTCTACTTCATGGCCCGGCGGCTCTGGCGGCGCAGCCGGGTCTTTCCCACTCTGGCCGGGCTGTTCCTCAGTCTGGACGGCTTGGAGCTGGTGGAGTCAAGGACGGGCGTGATCGACGTGATCGCGGTGTTCTTCGTGATGATGGCCTTCTGGATGTTCCTGCTGCATTGGCATGCGCGCACGCCCCGTCAGTGGCGCTGGACCCTGTACCTGACCGGGCTCGCCTCTGGCCTGGGGCTGGCCGCCAAGGCCGATGTGATTCCCGCCGTCCTGCTGATGTTGGCCTTGCTCTTGGGTCGCTGGGCCAGGCCCCACCTGCGTCTGCGCTGGGGCCGTCGGGACGGCCCGGGGTGGCTGCTGCCCCCGGCGGGTGATGACCCGGTGGAGGCGGCGCGGCGGACGATGGTCGCCAACCTCGCCTGGGCCTGGCACTACCTGGCCGCGGGATTGCTGATCCTCGCCATCTTCTATGTTTCCTTCTTCCGCTACTGGACCATCTCACACAGCCTCTACGTCAACTTCGCCAACACCCGGGGACCGACCGTCAGCTGCACTGGTTTTGTGGCCAAGGCCTCCGTGTGCGATTTGCCAGTGGCGATGCCGCTGCGCGAGGTCCGCCTGGGACCCGCGGATGTCTGGCTGCCCACCGGCTTCAATCTGGTCCAATCGCTGGCGGACGTGGAGTGGAACAGCCTGGGCAGCCTGAGCTACCAGGCCACCCTCAAGGCCACCCATCCGTTTGCGTCGCCCTTCTACAGCTGGCCCCTGGACGCTCACCCAGTTCTGTTCTACGCCACCTACAGCGGCAACGGGGTGAGCACCGTGGGGGGTCAGACCGTGTCCAACTACGCCTGGATCTCGGACATGGGTAATCCGGCCATATTTTGGTTGGGCATGCTGGCCCTGGCGTGGTGCCTGTACCTGACCGTCCGGCGTCGGGACCGGGTGGCCCTGTTCATCCTGATGGGGTTCTTGTTCGACTGGCTGGTGCTTTGGTCTTGGCCGTCGCGGATCCTTTTCTTCTACGAGTTCATCGGGTCCCTGCCATTCGTCTGCCTGGCACTTGCCTACGCCTGCTCCCGGCTGTTGGAGCGGCGCATGGTCCTGCAGGCTGGCCGCCTGCGGCTGGGGTCCTACAGCTTGGCCCCGGTCTCGGCGGCGGTGGTGCTGGCGGTGGTGCTCTGCTTCGCCTACTTCTACCCGCTGTGGACCGGCCAGCCAATTCCCTCTACCGACTTCTTCCAACACATCTGGATCCCGGGCTGGTACTGATAGCTGGTGCTGCAGTTGGCGGCCTATTGGCTGCTGGTGATGCTGGCGGGCCTGGCGGTGGTCGACCTGATTCCCCACCGGTGGGCCGACCTGGAGCGGGTGGCGGCAGCCCTGGCCGTGGGCCTGGTCGGCTCGACCGCAGTCAGCTTCGGTCTGTCTTTGTGGCTTGGCCTGGGCGCGACCGCGGCCCTGGGCGGGCCGACTTCGCTTCTGCTGGTCAGCCTGGGTCCGGGTTGGCGGAGGTGGCGGAGCCGGTTTGAGATTGGCCCAAAGGGATGGTGGCGCCAGCAGAGGGAAGGCTGGCGTAAGGCCCAGACGAGGTGGGGGGTCGCGGTCGCAATCGTGCTCGGGCTGGGACTTTGGTTGATCTACGCCCACACCCTCCAGCCGACTCCGAGCGGGACCCTGGTAGCCAGCGCCAATGTCTGGGGCGACTGGTCGGTCCACGCCAGCTACGTGCAGAGCTTCCACCTCGGCCGCAACCTGCCGCCCCTGGACAGCCTGGAGTCCGGGACGCAGATGCGCTACCCCTTCCTGGTGGACTTCCAGCCAGCCCTGTTGGAGTCCCTCGGCCAGAACCTCTATGGGGCATTGGACATGGGGTCCCTCGCCATCAGCTGGGCGGCTGCGATGCTGGTCTGGCAGCTGGCCCTGCGGGTCACCCGGCGGCCCTTGGCGGCCACCGTCGCCCTCTCGCTGGTGCTGTTCGGCGGTGGGCTGGGATTCGTCGGCGCCTATGCTGACGGCTGCCAGCAGCTGGCCCACACCAACGCCGGCTTCAACGCTGCCGCCTGCACCCATCTGAGTTCGGCGACCCCGGCAGCCGTGATCGGGTTTGTCGGCCACCTGCCCACCGAGCTGACCCACCTGCCGCGCGCCTATGACGGCCAGGGCCCGGCGCCAGCTGTGTTGCCAGACCTGCAGTGGTACGAACCGCTGCTGGTCTACTGGATGCCCCAGCGCGACTTTGGCTACGGGATCGCCCTGGTGGCGTTGCTCGCCGGGCTCCTGTGGGAGGCTGCCCGTCGCCCCCGCCGCGGTCTCTTGGTCGGGGCCGGCGTGGTCGGGGCGGCCCTGCCCTTCTTCAATCCATTCGGCTACATGGTGGTCGGGTTGTTGGGCCCGTGGTGGCTCGCCAGGCGGGGACGGTTCGGCCACCTGGCCGCCTATCTCATACCTCTCCTGGGGCTGGGCCTGCCCCAGCTGTGGCTGGTGATCTCCGGGCCCCACGGTCAACTGGGCGGGCCCGTCGGCACCAACCTATTTCCCCAGATCGACCTGGGCTGGCTCTCCCACGCGGCGGTGTCGTGCACCGCCGCCCAGTTCCAATCCGGGTCCGTCTGCGACGGGCTGTATCTGGCCGGAGCCTCGCCCTTGACCATGCTTGGCTTCGCAGCCCACACCCTGGCGGAGCCCTCCTTCTATGGGGCTTGGCTTGGCTTCTGGATCTCCAACACCGGGCTCTTCCTCTTGCTCGGGCTGGCGCTGCTGGGGATCAGCCTGGTCCCGGGGAGGCTTGGCACCGCGAGCCGGCGCCGCGGCCTGGTCGGGTTTGCGGCCCCCTTCTGGGCGATCTTCCTGATCGCCAACGTGGTGGTGACGCAGCCCTGGAATTGGGACAACACCAAGCTTCTCAGCTACTGGTACCTGGGCGCCGCCATCCCCGTGGCCTGGCTGCTGACCAGCGCCGGCCGCAACTGGTGGCGCCGTATCCTGGCCGGCGCCACCCTGCTGTCGCTGGTGCTGACCGGCCTGCTGAGCCTTGACGCCGCCTTCGTGGGGCAGAGCACTCTGGCCCAGGGGCCGCCCACCGGCGCCACGGTGACGCTGGACGGTCGCCAGGCCGAGCGGGTGGCCCGAGCCGTCATCGCCCACACTCCCTCCCAGGCGATATTTCTCACCGAGGGGCAGCCCAATGACCCCGTCACCACCCTCGCGGGTCGGACGGTGGTGCTGGGCTACGACGGGTGGTTGTGGAGCTATGGTGAGCCCCTGTCTCGGCGGCTGGCCGCGGTCGACACCATGTATGCCGGCTGCCCTGCCACCGGAGGCTGCCAGTTGGGCCGGCTGCTGCGTCGCTATCGGGTCAGCTACGTGGAATTTGAGCCGGGCGACTACAACAACATCCCGGTCAATCTCGCCTGGTACCGGAGTCAGCGCCTTCCGGTTGTGGTCCAGACCCGCAATTACGTCATCTTCGCGGTGCGCGGTCTGTGGTCGGCACCGAGCTGACCAGAGGGCTTCTCAGGCCCGCACGCGCCGGCCCACGCGTACCTTGGGCCGCTGCCACCGTGGCCGGGTGGAGCGTCGCGGGTGGCGCCGGCCGGTCCCTGCGGCAGCTCGAATTGGCCGGCCGGCGGGCGGTGTTGGGGCTGCCCGTGGGTTGGTGTTCGTCCGCCTGGCGATGGCGGCCGTGGTGGGCTCGATAATGGCGTGCGTGTCCGAAGTGGAGTTGCCCGGCCGCTGCCCCGACCTGCGCTGCGGTGGTCGTCAGGCGGCCCCCGCGAGTTGGTGCCTACCGTGATCGACTGTCACACCCATCTGGTCCCGCCCTGGCTTCGGGACCCGGGGTCGGCCGCCTGGCGCGACCCCTGGTTCGAAGTCTGCCACGCGTCGGCGAAGCCCCGGTTTGCGTCTGGAGTCGATGTCCTCGCGGCTTTGGACGAGGCGGGCGCCCAGCGGGCGGTGATATTCGGGTGGCCCTTCGCCGACCCCGGCCTGCTGCGTGAGGTAAACGACTATGTGGCGGCCGAGGCTGCCGCCGGGGCCGGTCGGCTGGTGGGGTTCGCCACCGTAAATCCGGATCGCCCGGAGGCTCTGGCCGAGATTGAGAGGACTTCCGAGATCGGCCTGCGCGGCCTTGGCGAGCTCAACTGTGATGGGCAGGGATTCGAGCTGGCCTGGGGGGGAGGCCTCCGCCGCACGCTGATGACCTGCGCCGAGGTAGCCTGGCCGGTGCTTCTGCACGCGAGCGAGCCGGTGGGCCATGCCTACGGCGGCAAGGGCCTGGCGACCCCGGACCGGCTCTGGCGGCTGCTCGGTCCGCTCCAGGAGGAGGCGGGGCAATTGCGGCTTTGCCTGGCACATCTGGGTGGTGGGCTGCCCTTTTACTCCCACATGCCCGAGGTCAAGCGCGTCTGCGCGCGACTCTGGTTCGACACCGCCGCCCTGCCCTACCTCTATGACGATGCGGTCTTGGCTGAGCTGAGTGCCCTGATTGGGGCCGAGCGGATCTGCTTCGGGAGCGACTTTCCCCTGCTCCGTCCCCGCCGCTACCAATCGACCCTGTCCGCGCTCTCTGAGGTCGACCGGCACACTCTGTTGGAGGTGGCCGGGCGCAGCTGGCTGGGCGAGCCCTGACCATCTCAGGGGCGTCTCGCCGGGAATCCGCGCCTGGGCCGAGAAGCGGGGGCGTGGCGAAGCTGCCCCTGGCATTTTCCATAGTCGCCATGGAGGGTCCCGATCGCTACAGCCAGGCCGGCGGCCTGGGGGTGCGGGTGGCTCACCTCAGTCGGGCGCTGGCGAAAGCGGGCTATCCGACCGACCTCTTCTTCGTGGGTGCCCCGGACTTGCCGCCGAGGGAGCTTCGGGACGGAGTCCAACTGCATCGGCTCGCCCAGGAGATCTCCCGCCAGTTCCCCCGCGGGATCTACCACGGGGAGGAGGTCAAGCGGCGTTTCCTGGAGGAGAATTTCCCAGCCCAGCTGGTCAGCGAGTGGGTGGCGCCCACGGTCGAGCGGGGGCTGACTCCGGTGCTGCTGTTCGAGGAGTGGCACACCGCCAGCTGGGTCCGGCGGGTGTCGGACCTGCTCTGGCAGATCGGCATCCGAGACCGCTGCCTGCTGGTGTGGAACGCCAACAACCAGTTTGGCTTCGACCAGATGGACTGGCCGGCACTGGCCTACACCGCCTCGGTGACCACCATCAGCCGCTACATGAGAGTGCTGGTCCAGGCTCGTGGGATTGACCCCATCATCATTCCCAATGGGATTCCCAGGGCCATCCTGAAGGGGCCGCAGGGTGGCCAGGGCGGCGCCCTAATGGCCGCCGCGGCACCGCGTTCCACGGTGCTCAAGATCGGACGCTTCCACCCTGACAAGCGCTGGCTTCAGGCGATTCGCGCCATGGCTCTGCTGCGGACCGCCCAGCATCCGGTTCGGATGGTTGCCCGTGGCGGCGGAGAGCGCTACGGCGCGCAGGTGATGGACGAGGCCAGGGATCTGGGCCTGTCGGTACAGCGTTGGGACGAACCCATTGCCGAAGTGGCTGACCTGGTCCGGGCGCTGAGGCAGACCGCCGAGGTGGACATCCTGGAGTTGGGCGCCTTCCTGCCTGAGTCGCTGCTCCCGGCCCTGTACAACTCGTCCTTGGCGGTCCTGGCCAACTCCGGATTCGAGCCATTCGGGCTGGTGGGGCTGGAGACGATGGCAGCCCGCGGCGTGGCGGTGGTCGGCGCCACCGGCGAGGACTACGCCCGCCATCTCCACAACTCTCTGGTGGTCCAGACCGACGATCCAGCAGAGCTCGCCTTTGCCATCTCCCAACTTGAGGCGGACCCCCAGCTCGTCACCTCGATCCGGCGGGCGGGACGGGCCACCGCTGCCACCTACACCTGGGACGAAGTAATCGCTGCTGACCTGATTCCCATGCTCCCCATGCTGGCCCGCCGCCAGCTAGCCCGGTGGCCAGGCCCTGAGCTGATCGGTTGAGGGACTCGCGGGAGGGGGGCGCCGAGGGAGCCGCCGTCGGGGGGCTGGCAGGGCAGGTTCCCCTGCTCCTGATCACGTTCTGGATCGGCTTCAACCTGCGCGCAGCGATCCTCGGGGTGCCTCCCGTGCTCTCGGTAGTCCGCGCCGACCTCCACCTGACCTACACCGAGGTGGGCCTTCTCAGCGGGCTGCCGATCCTGGCCTTCGCCGCCGCGGCGCTGCCCGCCTCGGCACTGGTGCGCCGCTGGGGCGGTTACCTGGTGGTGGCGCTGGGGCTGGCCGTGGCCGTCGCGGGAGAGCTGCTCCGGGTCGTGCCCGGTGGAGTGCTTCCCCTCTTCTTCGGCACCGCTCTCATGGGGACCGGGATCGCCCTCACTCAGCCCGGGATGCCGGCTCTGTTCCAGCGTTGGTTCCGCGGCCGGGTGCAGACCGCCTCGGTGACGCTCACCCTGGGAATTACCATCGGCGAGCTGGTGTCCGCCAGCGTCTCCAGGCCGGTTCTGTACGCTGGTCTGCGCAGCTGGCAGGGCACCATGGTGGTGTGGGGCCTGTTCGGGGTGAGCTGCCTTTTGGTCTGGCTCCTGGGCGTGCCGCGGCTGCGAGTTGGCCTCTCCGAAGGCAGTGCCTGGGAGCTCGGAAGCCTACTCGGATCGCGCCATCTTTGGGCGGTCTACGTTTGTTTTGGTGGCCAGTCGCTGGTCTTCTTCGCGGCCAACACCTGGATCCCGGGCTCGGTCCAGGGCGGGCCCCACTCCGGTCTCGCCAGCCTCAGCCTGGCGGTCCTGAACGGGGCCATGGTTCCCGTCGATGTCGGCCTCATTCTGGTGCGACGGGCATTCGCCACCAGCCGCTGGTTCTACGTCCTCAGCGGCCTGGTGACGCTGGTGGGGAGCGCCGGCTGGCTCTGGTTCGGGCACCAGCTGCCGTTGCTGTTTGCGGCTCTGATGGGGGTCGGAGTGGCCATGAACTTCGCTGGGCTGCTGGCCTATCCAGCCCTGGTGGCCGGCCCCGGACGGGTGGCTACGATGAGCGCTGTGATGCTGACGGTCGGCTACTCGTGCGCCTTCTGTGGCCCGCTGCTGGGAGGGGTGGCAATCGACCTGGGCGGGGGCGCCAGCTCGCCGTTCATACCGATCGCGGTCGCGGCGGCGATCATGGTGGTGGCGGCCACCCAGGTTGGCCCGCACCTGTCCCCCAGAGTGTCGGGGCGGGCCCTGGGGGGACAGCTGGTGGATTCTGGCGAAAGGTAGGGGAAGGAGGATCAGATGTCATTGAGCAGTGGCGAGCCGGAGTGGGATTTCGAAGGGGAGATTCTGGTGCGGCGGCGCCGGGTTGGCCCCCTCGACAACGCCGCCTATGTGGTCGCCTGCCCCAGGTCCGGGGAGGCGGTGCTGATCGACGCGGCCGACGAGGCCGACCGCCTGGTGCAGGCGGTGGCGGACCTCCATCTGGTGGCGATCCTGGAGACCCATGGGCACGCCGATCACTGGCAGGCGCTGGCGCCAGTTCATGGCCATTTCCAGCAGGCATGGGTGGGCGCGCACCCGGATGATCTCGGGATGTTCCCGCCCCCGCCGCCGGACCACCACCTGACCCACGGAGAGGAAATCCGCTTCGGCGACTGTCGCCTGAGCGTGCTCCACACCCCGGGTCACACCCCTGGCAGCGTCTGCTTCCTTGGTCCGGGTATGGTCTTCACCGGGGACACCTTGTTTCCCGGCGGACCAGGTGCCACCCGGCCCCCGCTGGGAGACTTGGCCACCATCTTGCGCAGCATTCGCGCCCACCTGATGGCGCTCAGTGACGAGACCGTGGTCTACCCCGGGCACGGCGACTCCACCACGATCGGGGCTGAGCGCAGTGGGTTTGGCGCCTGGGAGGCGCGCGCCGCCCAGACCTCCTGAAAATCAGAGCGGCAGCTCCTCCCTGGGGTGGATGAAGCTGCGTCGGTGGTGGGGGCTCAGGCCGTGGACCGAGATGGCTTGGAGGTGCCGAGCGCTGCCATAGCCCTTGTTGCCCTCCCAGCCATACTGGGGGTACTCCACTGCCAGGGCGCGCATGAGGCGATCCCGATGCACCTTGGCGACTATCGAGGCGGCCGAGATCGCCGGTACCAGCTGGTCCCCCCTCACCACGCACACATAGCGGGTCGGCGAATTGAGCCTGAGGTTGCCGTCGACCAGGCAGAGCGGCGCTGAGACCAGTTCCAGGAGGCGCTCGAAGGCGGTGCGGTTGGCCCAGCCGATGCCGTGCCGATCGATCAGCTGGGCGCTCACGCTGAAGACCTCGAGCGCCTGCGCCGCCTCTCGGATCAGGGGCTCGATCCGCTCGCGCTGGGCCTCGCTGAGCCGCTTGCTGTCACGCAGGAGGGGATGGCGAAAGAGCGGGTCCAGCCTGACTGCCGCCGCCACCAGCGGGCCCGCCAGAGCCCCCCGGCCGACCTCGTCCAGCCCGCAGGCATCGGCGGGGAAGCCGGCGCCAGGCATGGGCGGCTCTTGCAGCGACAGCACCAGGCCACTCTAGGTGGCTGGGCCAATCCCGCGCCGGGGCTGAAACAGAGCCAGCTGCTCACGCTGGAGCGCACAGAACGGTTGGCTCCCGGCTGGCAGCGGGAGCAGCGACTGGCCGTCCATGCCTGCCCCAACGCTCGGTCACCATGAGCGCCGTCGATTTCATGGTTGAGCCCCGGGCAGTCCAGCCCGTCTGCCCGGACTGGGCGCTGACACCGTCGGACCGAGCTTGTCCAGACTCCGACAGCCTTGGGCGCCATCGACCAACCGGCGGACTCGCCTTGGGCGAGCCCCGGGGCGGTCACGACGGTCACCTCGGGAAGCACGGCGCGGCCCTCCCAAATCTCGACTCCACCAGACTTCGCTCGGCCGCAGCGTTGGGACGGTCATCGCCAACGCGCCTGCGGACGTGGCCTCCGCCGCCTCCGCGCTCGCGATCACCCGGGATCGCCTGGAGTTGGTCCCTATACTCGGCCGAAGATGACTGACGGACCAGCCCCTGAAGCTAGGAAGGCGTTGCCAAACGCGGACCGGCGCATCGAGCTGGCCGCCCGCGAGCAGGCGGCCAGGCTGGGTGGCCCGGAGCGCTATCGCAGCAAGCTGGCGGCCCAGCGAAAACTACCCGTCCGGGAACGCCTGCGACTGCTCTTCGACCCTGAGACGCCCTTCGTGGAGGACGGCCTGCTGGCCAACACCAACGCCCCCGAGGAGCTGGGAGCGGACGGGGTGGTGACCGGGGTTGGATTGGTCAACGGGCGTCGCGTCAGCGTGATGGCGAATGACCCCACGGTCAAGGCGGGATCCTGGGGCCCACGCACGGTGGAGAAGATCCTGCGGGTGCAGGAGCGGGCCGAGAGGCTGCAAATGCCGCTCTGCTACCTGGTGGACTCCGCGGGTGCCCGGATCACCGATCAGTTGGAGATGTTTCCCGGGCGGCGGCACGCCGGTCGGATCTTTCACAACCAGGTCCGGCTCAGCGGCCAGGTGCCTCAGCCCTGCCTGCTCTTCGGTCCGAGCGCCGCCGGCGGGGCCTACATCCCGGCCTTCTGCGATGTGGTGTTCATGGTGGAGGGGAACGCATCCATGTACCTGGGCTCGCCTCGAATGGCCGAGGAGGTGGTTGGCGAGCGGGTCAGTCTGGAGGAGATGGGCGGAGCCAGGATGCATTGCACGGTGTCAGGCTGTGGCGACCTGCTCTGCCCTGACGAGGTGACCGCGATCGCGGCTCTGCGGAGCTATCTGGGCTACTTTCCCTCCAACTGGGAGCAGGATCCCCCGGCTGCCCCGGCCCGCCATCCCAGTTCCCCAGCCGATATCGCCGACCTGCTGCCCGCCGAGGCCGCCCGGGGCTACGACATTCACGAGGTCCTGGACGCCCTGGTCGACGGGGGTTCATTCTTCGAGATCAAGGCTCTTTACGCGCGGGAGTTGGTCTGCGGACTGGCTCGCATGGGAGGCAGGGCGGTCGGGCTCGTGGCCTCTCAGCCGGCGCATCAGGGGGGAGTCCTGTTCGTGGACTCCGCAGACAAGGCGGCCCGCTTCATCGCCCTGTGTGACGCCTTCAATCTGCCCCTGATCTTCCTGGCCGACGTGCCCGGCTTCATGATCGGCTCGGCGGTCGAGCGCGAGGGGATCATCCGCCACGGGGCGAAGATGATCGCTGCCCTCAGCTCCGCCACCGTGGCTCGATACTCGGTCATCCTGCGCAAGGCGTACGGGGCCGGTCTCTATGCCATGAGCGGGCCTGGGTTCGAGCCCGAGGCGACCCTGGCGCTTCCCAGTGCCGAGATCGCCGTGATGGGCCCGGAGGCGGCCGTCAACGCCGTCTACGCCAATCGGATCGCGGAAGTTGCGGAGCCGGAGCGGCAGGCCTACATTGATCGTCTGCGGTCCGAGTACGCTGAGGACATAGACGTGTTCCGGCTGGCTTCGGATCTGGTAATCGATGCGATGGTGGATCCCTCTCGGCTGCGCGAGGAGTTGATCGCGCGTCTGGCCGTGGCAGCTACCAGGCGTCGTCCGGAGCCCGGCCGCCACCACGGCGTCTTCCCGGTTTGATGAGGTTGTAACGTGACCGTTCCCGCGCCCTCGCCGCTGCTGCTGATCCCCGGGCCAAGCCCGGTCCCCCAGCCTGTCCTGGAAGCCCTGGCCCGACCCACTGAAAGTCACAGCAGCGAGCCCACCGGGCGCTCCCTGCGTCGACTCCAGGAGGGGGTTGCGCACGCCGTGGGCGCCCGCCCCGCGGGCGATCCCGCGGGCGACCTGGTGCTGGTTCTGGCGGGCAGTGGAACCATGGGCCTTGAGGCTGGGATCGTCAACCTGGTCGGTCCGGGGGAGAAGCTGCTGGTGGTCAGCCACGGGTTCTTCGGGGCCCGCTTCGCGGCCGCGGGCAGGGCGATCGGGGCAGATGTGGTCGAGGTGTCCTGTCCCTGGGGCGAGCAGGTGCCGGCCGGCGAGGTGGAGAGGGCACTCCAGGAGTCAGGTGCCAAGGTGATGACCGTGACCCACGTGGACACTGCCACCGGGGTCGTCTCGCCCTTCCTTGAATACGCCCGGATCGCTCGGGAGCTGGGCGTTGTGATGGTGCTGGACGCGGTCGCGGGAGCCGGTGGCATGCCCGTGGGTATGGCCGCCGCGGGCATCGACGTGGTGATCACGGCCTCCCAGAAGGCCCTGGGAATGCCCCCGGGGCTGGCCATCTTGGCCATCTCCCAGCGGGCCATGGAGAGGCGCCGCCAGCTCGGTCGCTGCGGCAGTTACTTCCTGGACTGGCTCAACTGGGAGGCCACCATGCGGGACTCGCAGGCCAACTACTTCGCCACCCTGCCAACCAACATGCTTGCCGCTGGGGCCGTGGCCATGGAGTTGGCCGAGGGCGAGGGGTGGGAGCCGCGCTTTGCCCGCCACCGCCGCATGGCCCACGCGGTGCGGCGGGGGCTGCGGGCGTTGGGCCTGCCTCCTCTGGGGGCGGATGAAGTCCTCAGCTCCACCGTGACTGCGGTCAGGGTACCCGAGACAATCGATCCGGCCGCGCTCCGCCGAGCCGCGGCGGCGGAGGATGTGACCATCGCCGGCGGCATCGGCGCCTGGAGCAAGACCACCATCCGCCTCGGTCACATGGGAGCCGTGGGACTGCCCGAGCTGCTCCATGGAATGGCCGCCCTGGAGGGCGGCCTGATCAGCTTGGGTGCGCCCGTGGAGCGCGGTGCCGGGGTGGGGGAGTTGATG
>JABEUU010000196.1 GCA_013044295.1 Candidatus Dormiibacterota bacterium | reverse complement strand
GGCCCGCCCCCACCACCACCACCCGGGGGGAGCGCGAGTGCGGTCCGACGAGCCCCGGGGCGGTCGGCGTCATGGCCGTCATGACCTCAACCCCACCAATTCGTGGCTCAGGCCGGGCGAACCGCAAGGCTGGCCCCGGAGCCCGTCCAGCACCGAGAGCAGCTGCCAGCCCAAGGTCAGCAGCCATGTGATGGGGTGCCAGAGAATGGTGGTCAGCGGCTGTCGCTCCCACAGGGCCGCGCCCAGGCGCAGGGTGAGCAGCAGCCCGAGCGCCGCCAGTGAGGTGACCAGGGCCAGCCGGTCGCCGTTGGCCCAGGCCAGGAACGGCAGCCCCAATGGCAGCAGCTGCACGGCGGCGACCGTGAACATCCCCGCCAGGGCCACGCCCAGAGAGTCCCCGCTCTGACGGTAGTAGCCGCGCCGCCACATTGGGGCGACCCGGCCAAGTCCGAGGTGGCCGCCGTCCAGGACCAGCTGGGAGCCGGACCGGAAGCTCACCCTGCCCCCGGCGGCCGCCACCAGCTGTCCCAGTTGGGCTGTCTCCAGCAGCTCCGACCTCACCCGGGCGTGGCCCCCGGCGGCCTCGTAGGCGGCTCGGGTGATCGCCATCAGGGCCCCGGAAGCGGCGGTGGGCCACAGCCGCCACCGACGGCCCCGGTTCTGGCCGGCGATGGGCAGCCAGCACAGCTGGCCGAGGGCCAGGGTTGGGACCAAGGCGCGTTCGACCCGAGAGCTCATCTGGAAGCGGGGCAGCCAGGAGGCCATGGCGGCACCACTCAGGGTGAGCTCGGCGACCGCGCGCGCCACCGCCGCCGCAGCCAATTGACTGTCCGCAGTCATGAAGATGAGCACGTCGGCAAGGGCGTGGGCAGCGCCCCTGTCCGCCAGCCAGCACCGGCCCGTCCAGCTGCGGGGGATGGGCCCGGCCAGGACCCGGAGCAGATGCTCGTCTCCGGCAGGGAGGGTGGCACGGTCGCCAGCGACGGCTATCACCTGGAGCGGCCCGGCGTAGCTCTGGGCCCGGATCGATCCGAGGCACACCCCAAGAGCCGGGCTGGAGGTGCCATCCGGCACCACCACGATCAGGCTCACCGCCGGCTCGGGAGTGGCTCCGAGCGGTCGCGGCTGGCTCCGCATCGAGACTTCATTGGCCAGCAGATTGGCCAGGCTTGCGGCCACCACCAGGGCCGATCCCAATGCCAGCAGCTCCAGGGTGCTGAGCTGCTCTACACCCCACCTCCGCAGCAGCAGCTGGGTGAGGAAGAATCCCACCAGCAGGTTGAGAGTCAAGAAGCCGCGCCAGGCCCGGCGGGCCTGCGCGAGGGCATCGGCGGCCAGGCAGGAGGCGGCCAGCGCGACATAGGGGATGAGCAGCACCGCCCCCAGCCTGGTGGCCGAGTTGTCCGTCGCCAGCAGCGCCACCGCCATCAGGTAGCCCGCGGCCGCCATCGTCGCGGTCCGCCGGGCCCCGAGGGTGGTGGCGATGGATCCGATGCCGGCTCGTCGATCGAACTCCGAGTCCTGGATCGCGCCCAGGGCCTGGGAGGCCATCCCCCAGAGCCCGAAGGCGGCCAGGATGAGCCAGGGGAAATGGCCGAGCGTCAGGCCCGCCACCAGCAGACCGCATCCCGCCGGCAGCACGAAGTGGAGAGCGCTGGTCAGAGAGTCCAGGCCAGGGATCTCTTTGGTGCGCAGTGGGGGAGCCGAGTAGGCCAGGGCAACCACCACCGTGATCACCAGTGCCAGACCGACTTCCCAGTTGCTGAGCCAAGTGACCGCCAGCAGCAGGGGAAAGTTGGTCACGACCACGGCGAGTGCCAGCCGGCGGCCCTGTTCCGGTCCCACTCGGCCCCCCTCAAGGCGGCCGGTTTTGCGCGGGTTGAGGCGGTCTGACTCATAGTCGAAGATGTCGTTGACGCCGTACAGCAGGAGGTTGTACGGGCCCAGGAAGTAAACGGTGCCCAGGATCAACGCGAGCCCGAGCTGGGGCCGGACGCACAGCCCGGCCGCCAAAAATGGTAGGGCTGTGTTGATCCAGCTGAAGGGACGGCTGGCGCGCAGGAGTTCGCCCACGGCCGCTACCAGGCCCAGACGGTCACAGCCGTCAGGTAGAGGGCCAGTCCGTAGAGGAGATCCTCGAGCGGCATCCGGACGATCCGGATGCCGCTGAGGAATTGGGGAGCGTAGGTGAAGACCCCGATCCCAGTCAGGGCCACGTCAGCCGCCACTGTGAGCAGCGCGAACAGGGCCGCCCCGACCCAGACCGTGGGATCTGAGAGGCGGCTCCGCCACCCGGCCAACAGCAGGGCCAGGCCGAGCACAATGACCGCAGCCAGGGTGTACTCCCTCACGCCCATACTCGCCGCACGCCCTGCCAGATGGCTACCGAGATGAGGGTGAGAAACCCCAGCAGGATGGGCTCCTCCAGAGGGATCCCGGGCGGGAAGATGACCGAGTTCAGGTGCGGGTTGCTGCGAAACCAACCCCGCGCGGCTCCGGCCGCGTCGAAGACCAAAAAGAGCGGCACCGTTACCAGCAGTGCCCGCAGAAGCCGGCGCCCGACCACCTCGGCGCCCGCCCGCCGGGCCAGGAAGGTGACGCCGGACCAGCTGAGGATCAAGGCCGTCAGATAGATGAACCTCATCCGTGAGCGGTCCCCGGGCCGGGGTCGAGCCGGCTCCCGCTGGCGACCCTGGCGACTGCGCTCATCTGTCTCCCTTTGCCTGCGGGGGCAGGCTTGGTCAGGCACTCACCGGCGGGACCCCGGAGTCAGGTTGCCGGGTGGATCCCAGGTCTGAGCCAGGAGTCGGCCTGTTTCGCTAAGACAATAACATGCTTAGCGCCCAAGTATCTCGGCTACTGAATGATAGCCCTGGGTAGACTCCTCCGGCCCCTTTTCCAACCGCCAGGCACAGGCCCTGGCGGTCGGGATCGGCCGGATCAGACAGTCGGAACCGGCGCCGCGCTCTCGGGCTGGGTCCTGGCCAGATCGGGGTGCGGCGGGTCCTCAGTCCCCAGGACTGGGAGCTGGATCAACTCCCTGGCGTGCTCGCCGATCACGGTCTCCAGCTCAGTCAGAAAGCTCGCGATTGTCCGCAGCTCCTCTGGGGAGCGGCAGGCCAGCCGGTCGCGCAGGATGCGGTTGAGCCCGCCCAGCGCCCCCCGGGCCACCTCCCGGGCCTCCTCCGTGACCTCCACCCTGACCTTGCGCCGATCAGTGGCGTCGTCCCTGCGGCGGAGGTGGCCGGCGCGCTCCAGCCGGTCCACGATCCCGGTCATGCCTCCGCTGGTGATCCCCAGTTGAGAGCCCAGCTCAGTTGGGGTGACCGCGCTGCGCCGAGCCACCAAGCTCAGGGTCCGGACTTCAGAGACGGTCATCCCAAGGTGCCGTGAGGTGGCGTCGGTGTGCTGCTGCATGGTGTCATTGAGGGCCCGGATCCGGCCCACGATGGCATCCAGCAGAGCCTCCCGCCCGGCCTCGGGCGCGGCGTTGGGGTCGAGCGCACTCACCACCGGCTCAGTGTAGGCGACCTTCCGCCGGGGGCTGCGACCAACGAACTCGAGCCCGGGGCGCCACGCGGTGGTTCCCGGCGGCTGCGATGTGTGAAACTGTCGGGCTGTGGCGGACCTGACCGTGTACGGAGCTTCCTGGTGCCCCGACTGCCATCGCAGCAAGGCCTTCCTGAGCGCGCACCGGATCGCCTTCGATTGGGTGGACATCGACCAGGACAAGGCGGGTTTGGCCGTGGTTGAGCGTCTCCAGAACGGGGGCCGGACCATCCCCACCATCGTCTTCCCCGACGGCAGCCAACTCTTCGAGCCCTCCGACGAGGAGCTGGCCAACAAGCTTGGCATCGCCGTTCAGGCCGAGCACGGCGACTATGACCTGGTGATCGTCGGAGGCGGGCCCGCCGGGCTCTCGGCTGCCATCTATGCGGCCCGCGAGGGCATCAGCGTGGTCGTGGTCGACTCTGGGGGCCTGGGCGGGAACGCCGGGGTCACCGAGCGCATCGACAACTATCCGGGCTTTCCCGAGGGCATTGGGGGCGCCGCCCTGATGAACCGCTTCGAGGCGCAGGCGCGCCGCTACCAGGTCGAGTTGGTGGCGGGAGCCGGGGTCCGCGGTCTTGGCCGTGACGGCCAGGATCTGGCCCTCCGGCTCAGCACCGGCCAGGAGCTACGAGCCCACGCGGTGCTGGTGGCGACCGGCTCCACATATCGCCGCCTGGGCATTCCCGGTGAGGACGCCCTGATCGGGGCCGGCATCCACTTCTGCGCCACCTGTGACGGCCCGTTCTACCGAGGGGCAGATGAGCTGCTGGTGGTGGGGGGCGGCAATGCGGGGCTGGAGGAGGGGCTGTTCCTGGCCCAGTTCGCCAAGAAGATTCGGATCGTGCAGAACGAGGCCACCCTGACCGCGTCCCGCCTGCTTCAGGACAAGATCAATTCAGATCCCCGATTCGAGGTCCACACGAGCACCGTGCTGGAGGAGTTCCGGGGCCAGCGGAAGCTGGAGGAGGTGGTGGCGCGGGACACCCTCAGCGGCCAGGAGCTCCGCTGGCATCCCACCGCCGCATTCATCTTCATTGGCCAAACGCCCAACTCTGAGCTGCTGGGCGGCGTCGTGGATCTGGACCGTTGGGGCTTTGTGATCACCGACGACGCCTACCGGACCTCGTTGCCAGGGGTCTACGCCGCCGGGGACGTCAGGGCCCGCTCGACCAAGCAGCTGGCGGCCGCCGTGGGTGAGGGCGCCGCCGCCCTGCTGGCGGTGCGCAGCTATCTGCAGAAGCACGATCACCTCGCGGTGGTGGACGTCAACTCCTGACTCTGGCGGGCTGGCCGTTGTCGGCCTCCACCTGGCCGAGTTGGACCGGCGTCGGTTACCCTGAAGGGGCGGGGAGCTAAGCAAGGTGGTACAGGTATGCGCATAGCGGGCGAGACAGTCGGTAGGCGGGGCGCGGCCGCGCTCTCCGCGGCGGCGGTGATGGCGGCGATACTGGCGGTCCACGGCTACGGCCATCCGGGCAGCCTCGGCCTGGCCGGGTCGACCACGATTGCCGGCACCAGTACCGGGCGGCCCACGGCCGCGCCATCTTCCCAGCCGAGCGGCTCCAGCTCGCCCACTCCCCAGAGCAGTGCGGCCCCCACCGCGGCGCCGACCAGTTCGGCGACGCCGGGGCCGTTGCTCTCCTCGACCCAGTACGCCGGCTACACCTACCAGCTCTACCCGGGTACTCCCAGTGCCAGCACCCAGCTGGCCCTGGCCGGTTTCTCCTTCAAGGCCCACAAATCGGGCGCGTCGGTGCAGTTCACCCTCTACATCTCCGGGGGAGGGCAGGCTCCCATCACCAAGACCTACCCCAGCTCTGACCACGTCTACTTCGTGGAGGCAAATCTCGGTGACGACTCGGCCAACACCGAGTACAACTACGGCGACGATGGGCTGGTGGTCACGGACGCCTCCGGCCACGTGGTGCAGTAGTCATGGCGAGAAGGAATCGTCTGGCCCGCGCCGCCGCCCGGAATGCCGCCGCGCCGCCGCCGGAGGCGCCGGCGCTCGAACGCCGAGCCTCGGCCCACCCGGGGGGCCTGCAGGCTGTCCAGGACTGGGCCCCGACCGTTGCCCGGCTGGCTCTGGGCCTGGTTATGCTCTGGTTCGGGCTTCACGAGCTCATCCAGCCCAGCCTCTGGACCGGCTACGTCCCGGCCATCTCCCAGACCTCGGCGCTGGCGTTGGGGATGGTGCTGGTCCATGGCTGGGTGCTGGTCCTGCTGGGCGCGGCTCTGGTGCTGGGGATCGCGCCTCGCCTGGCCGCCGCCGTGAGCGCCGTGCTGCTGCTGGAGATAGTCCTGTCCCTCTCCTTCACCGGGGGGGTGTCGGACATCGTGGCCCGCGACCTGGGCGTGTTCGGCCTGGCGGTGGCCGTGTTCGCCAGCGAACGGCAGCGGCTCTTGCTGCGGAGCTGAGACGGTGGCGCCAGGGAGCTGATCCGGGCCCGAGCGCGGCAGGCGAAGGGACCGAACTCGCCCAGCGACCTGGTTCGGCATAATCTGGCCATGGCTCTCCGCTGGCTGCTCCCCCGCCCGGATCCGTCCGGAGAGAGCCATCACACCGCCGGGACCGGCGGTCTGCGGGCAGCGGTGCTGGGCGCGGACGATGGGATCGTATCCACGGCCAGCCTGATGCTGGGT
>JABEUU010000040.1 GCA_013044295.1 Candidatus Dormiibacterota bacterium | reverse complement strand
GGGGCGTCGCCAAGTGGTAAGGCAGGGGACTTTGGATCCCCCATTCGAAGGTTCGAATCCTTCCGCCCCAGCTTTTTTGATCTCGTGGAGCGGGTCTGTAGGCCACTGACGGGAGCTTTGACATCTAAGTTGACATCTTCGTGACTGTGCCCTTCCCCGGGATCGGGTCGCTTCGACGGCAACGGCGGCGGCGCACTGGCGCATGAGCCTCGATCCGAGTGACCGTCGCAGATCCCATCCCGGCCGGACGCGTACCTGTCGCCGCCAGGCCACCCGGTGAGGCTGCCATGACAGCGCAGCCGGGGACGATCTGGGAGGTAACGCGGAATCGGCGCTGGCCAAGGAAGGGGACGGGGTCACGGTCGAGACCCCTCTCAGGGCCGTACGGCGGCTTCGATCGCCTGGCCACTGGATCTCATATCTGATCCCGGGCTCGAGCGCGACCCCTCCCTCCGGAATCACCCTGGCGGGCGATTGGCGGTCCCCGGAACAGGTGCCATACTCTGGGACCATGGTCGAGATCCGCAGATGGCGGTGAGGTCTGTCTGCATCACCGGTCTGAGCTGGATGCGCCTTCAGAAACTGGCGCCGCGAGCGGCTCCGGGCATTCTGGCCCTCTTGGTCGCTGGGTGTGGGTTGTCCGTTTCCCCGAAGGTGGCCACCACGGCATCGCCGCCGGCGGTGGTGGCCGCGACGGCAACTGACCTGTACCTGGCCGCACCACAGGATCAGGGGACGGTCACCTTTCCGCCCGCGGCGCTTTCGTGTGGGGCAGGGGATCGAACCGTCAAGATGACGGGCGCCTTCGGAGTCGACTCTATGGAGCTCGACCTCACCGGGCTAACCGCCGGCCGCCACTTGCAGTTCTCAGCCACGGCTCCGGCCTTCGCCACCGCGGTGAACCTGACCATCACCGGTCCGTTTTATCCAGCCACGTTCGTCGCGGGCCCTCAGCAGGGGGCGATCGTGGGGACGGGAACGCTCTCAGTGGCCAAGACAGGGGCTGCCGGTCGGTTCGATCTCCAGCTTTTGGGTCCCGTCGCCGACGCCCCGGCGGCTGTGAAAGGCACCTGGAACTGCGCCAAGCCCGAGTCCAGTCCTCCGACGGTCGTCGAGGTTCCTCCCACGCTCTATCTCGCCAGCTCCGCCCCCGTTGTTGGAGAGTGTGCCGTGGCGCTGCAGCATCAGCCATTGGGAGCGGTGACGCCCCTGACATGCCAGGGGGGTGCGGTCAACGTCCTGGCATGGGAGTACCTAATCCAGTACAACGCCAAAGTCCAAGGGCTCGGCCGCAACCCGTCACTGGGACAGGTCGAAGGTGCGTTCTGTCCCCAGTACCAGGCCCAGGCGACGCCGCTGCCGGTGGCCACCGATCTCTACCAGATCGTGGCCGCGTATTACGGATGGCATTTCTCGGTGCCACCGGCCACGATAGCCTCAGGAGTCGGCTGCTAGTGCTTCTGTGCTGACCAAGATCTCTCTCGCGCGGTCCCCAGTCCACCCTCTCGGAGGGGTTTCGTCATCCGCTCGCATGCGATCCGTCGTGACGGGCTCCGGAGGTGCCCCGTGCGACGGAGTGCCGTAGTGCCTGGGCGCAGCCTTGTGCTGGCGACCGCGGCGACTGGCTTAGCCTTGCTCGGAGCGGGGTGCAGTTTGGCGCCCTCGGGCCTGACAAAACCAGGGACGGCAAGCGCGCCAGCCACATCTATTGGCCTGTACTTGAGCTGGGGCAACGGAAAGCTGACAGTCCCGCCCGCCACCATCAACTGCGGCCCCGATGGTACGAACGTGGTGATCCGGAGTCCGTTCGGACCGGACTCGGTCACGCTCACCCTGGCTGGGCTCCACAAGGGCCGGAACTACACCTTCGTGACCGGCGACCAGAGCCTCAGGGCCTCCGTCGCCCTCAGCGTGATGGGCCCGCAGGCACCGGTGACGGCCTACATCGGGCCCCAGCAGGGGCTCGTGACTGGCGGTGTTGGCAGCATCACAGTCTCAAAGCTCGGCACGTCAGGGACTCTGAACATTGAGCCGTCGGAGTTGAACCCGATCAGCGGGTCCTGGAACTGCTCGGATCGAAGCTCCGCCCGGTCGGCTTCCTCCGCCCTCCCGAGGCTGCAACCTGCCTCGGTACCGCCCTCGGTCGGCGAATGTGTGCAAGCCATCGAGACCAGTCCGGACGGCAATGTGTCCCCGCTGACCTGTGCGGACGGGAGTGTGAACATCCCGGCCTGGGATGCCCTCACCCGGGATGACATATCCGTTCTCGGGCTCGGCCCGCACGCCACCGTTGCCAACGTGAGAGCTGCGCTGTGCCAGGTACGAAACCAGACGCCCCAGGATGACAGCACCCAGGAAAGTGCGGTGCAAATAGCAGCGACCTACTATGGCTGGCAGCTTGGGGCCTCGCCCACAACCGTGGTCACCGGCAACGCCTGTTAATCGATGCCGGGTGCTCATTTCGACCAGATCAGTCGATGGGCTGTAGCTGAGGCCGCCCGGCACTTCTGGCGCACGGTCTAAGCTCGGTGCGACTGTGATTGCGCCCAAAAGCCAGAGCCAAGTGTCCAAGCACCCTAGGGGCGAACTGGCCGAAGTGCTGGTGGCGACGGCTGGGGCGGTCGATCTGGTCCCTGTTGGCTAGGCACGACCGGCCTCGGGCGACCCCTCTGCCATCTTGGTCGCGCTGGATGGCGGCCGGGGTGTTCGCTGGTCCGCGTCTGACCCATGTGGTCCGCTTCGAGCGCCCCAGCCGGTGGGCCTTCGATCACAGTTCCGCCGATGCTGGGCCGCTACTGCATCCTCTCTCTGACGGATGGTCGGCCCACCGTGCGCACCTATCGCGGGCGCCCGTACGCGACACCTTTGCCAGGCGCTCTATGGCGTACCCGAGTGCGGACCTGCCATGAGATGAAATCCACTTCACGTCACCTTCCACTTACGCTCGCAGCCCTGCGCTGGCGGTGGGCAACGTCGATCTCCCTTCTGGTCGCGGCCACACTCGCAGTCGCGGCGTCGGCGGCGGGACCGTTGTACCTGAGCACCGCCGACGGCACCGTGCTCCATGCCCACCTAGAGGCGGCTGGCGCCAGCGCCACGGTGGTGAGTGTGGGAGATTACGTGACCAGCAGCGAGGCGGCCGCTCTCGACCATCCGGCGCTCGCCCTCGGTCGTCAGTACGGCCTCTCCCGCTGGTTTGGGCAACCGGTGTGGAGCGTGACAGCGGCTATGGACCTGCCAGCTCCGATGCCACTGGTGGCTCGGCCGGGCGTGTGTTCCCACGTGCATTTCCTGGTGGGACACTGCCCCACGACGGCCGGGCAAGTGGTCCTCACCTCCCGGTCCGCCCAAGCCGTCGGCCTCCATCTGGGAAGTACTGTCGTGCCCACCGCCCCACCGGGGGTGGGCCCAGTCACAGTGGTTGGGATCATTGCCCCTGGGAATCTGGCGAATCCGTATTGGCTCGGCCAGGACTATTTCAACTTCGGGGGCGGCAGCCTTGATGCCGCGTTCACGGTGCCGGCCACCGTGGCGAGTCTTCCCAGCACGGCTGTCGCTCAGTTCCCGCTACTTCCCTCGCGGGTGACCGTGGGGAACGTGGCTGGCATGGAGCAGGCGGTGAGTGCCTACGAAAGGGCCGCCACGGAGCAATTGGGCCTGACCACTGGTAGCAAGCTCTTCGCCGCTGTCAGCAGCTACGCGAACTCGGGATCCCTGATGGCCGCGATCGTGCTGGTGGTCGATCTTCAACTGGTGCTGCTGGCCCTCTTCGTCATCTTCGGTCTGGTGCAGCGGTCAGCTGAGGCCCGACGACGGGAGGTCGCGCTCGCCAAGCTGAGGGGGTTCCGGCTCACCCGGGTCCTGTCCCTGGGGCTGGCCGAGCCCGCCCTGCTGACGCTCATAGCCCTTCCCGCCGGCCTGATCGTGGCCTATGCCGGCATGGCGATCGCGCAGCGACTGGCTCTGCCCAACTCGGTGGTGCTGCTGCAGCCGCTGCCGGTGCTGGCGGGCATGGCGGCCTTCGCCGGTGGGTTGATTGCGGCCGTTGTCGGGGTGCGGCGCACGATCTCGAGCCGGCTCTCCGACGAACTGCGCGCCGTCGAGCCCAAGCCGTCCGGTGCCGCCCGGGCTGCCATGGACGGAGCCG
Source organism: Candidatus Dormiibacterota bacterium (assembly GCA_013044295.1). GTDB lineage: Bacteria > Chloroflexota > Dormibacteria > Aeolococcales > Bog-877 > AG-12. The sequence continues at coordinate 3,259 of JABEUU010000040.1, read as the reverse complement.
CTCTGGCGCTGGCGGTGGCCGGCATCGTCGAACTCTTGGCGGCAGGGGTGCTCAACGGCAGCCAGCCCAATCCCCTGGCGGCGTTCGCTCCTGGTCTGGTGGCGGTCGCGGTGGCGATCGTGGGGGTGAGGGGGCTCCCCATTCTTGCCTCCGTGGTCGTTAACAGAACCAGGAACAGCCGCTGGATGGCGACCGGATTGGCGGTCCGCCAGGTGGTGCGCCGGCCCGCCAGCCTGCGCCAGGTGACCCTGCTGGCGGTGGCGACCGGGCTGGCCTGCTTCGCCGTGACCGGCTGGGCTGCGGCGGGCCTCAACCGGACTACCAGGGCCGACTTCGTGCTGGGGGCTGCCAGGGTGCTGACGGTGCAGGTGCCGGCTGGGCTCAATCTCGAGCATGCGGTGGAGCGCGCCGATCCGTCAGGTCGGCACGCGATGGCGGCGATGCTCTCCAAGACTCCCAGCGAGAACCTGCTGGCGGTGCAGGTCAGCAGGCTGGCCCACGTCGCCTACTGGCCCAAGGACCTGAGCCGGACCTCGCTGCCAACCCTGGCGCGATGGCTGGCCCCTCATCTGCAGCCGGCGCTCATCCTCACGGGAGCCGAGGTCAGGGCCACCATCACCGAGACTGGGAATCCCGATCCCCCGCCGGACCTGGTGTTCAACGTGGTCGACAGCGGCGGTAATCCCGGAGTGGCCGACTTCGGGTTTCTCAAGAGCGGCACGCACACCTACACCGCCAACCTACCCGCCACCTGCACCGGCGGCTGCCACGCAGTCGACTTGGAGCCTATCTGGACGGCCAGCTCGACCGGCCCGCAGCAGGTTCAGTACTCACTCGCCATCTCGAGCCTGCAGGTGAGAACTGCTGGGACGGGATCCTGGCACGGGGTCACGTCTCGGCTTGACGACCCCGCCTACTGGGTGTCGAATGGACCGGGAATCACCGCTGCGGCGGTGGGGGCGAGCGGGCGCAGAGCCCTCCTGCTCAGCGTCAACGACCAGGCCGGCCAGGCCAGCTCGCCAGCGGTGATTCCGGCGGCGCTCCCGTCAACTCTCCACGGGGTGGTGACCCAGGCCAATGGGGTCTCGGATCCGGCCGCCGCCTCGATCGAGAACTTCGACGGAAGCTCGCTCACGCTCGACGTTCCCTACCAGGTGGCGGCGCTGCCCCAGCTGGGCTACGAGGGATTCCTGATCGACCTCCAGGCCGCGCTTCGAGCGGAGTCGGCCCCGCCCAGCCAGACGGTGGACCAGGTCTGGCTGAACGCCAACGCCCCTTCCTCCGTGGAGGCATCTCTGCTGGCGCAGGGGATACGGGTGACCGGAGTGCAGACTCCGGCTACGGATATTCAGAGCATGAACCGCGGTGGCCTCGCCCTGGCGTACCTCTTCTTCCTCTTCGCGGCAGGGGCGGCTGCAGTCCTGGCGACCGGAGCGGCCGTGTTCTCAATCTTCATGACGAGCCGGCGTCGGGCGTTCGAGCTGGCCGTGCTGCGAGCCATTGGGCTGTCCCAGCGAACGCTGCTGAGGTCGCTGCTCGGAGAGCAGCTCCTCGTCCTCGGGCCGGGTGTGGTGCTCGGCATCGCCGCCGGCTTGCTGGGAGCGCTGATGGCGCTTCCCTCCGTGCCGGAGTTCACCTCCCTTGCGGGCGGGCCGCCGGTGGAACTGGTCTTCCCGGTGCTCCCGATAGTGGGGCTGGTCGTGGCCCTGGTGGTGCTGCTGGCGGTGGCGGCGGCCTTCGCCTCGGCGGCGACTCTCCGCCTGGCCTCTTGGGATCGGTTGCGGACGGAGATGACGTGACTGCCTCGGCCCAAACCAGCAGGGGCTTGGACATCCACTTCGACGGGGTGGTGCATCTTTACCCGAGCGCCGAGGGGGACGTGGTCGCTCTCCGCGGGGTGGACCTCGACGTGGGCGCAGGGGAGGAGTTCGCCCTGCTGGGCCCATCCGGCTCCGGGAAGTCGACGGTGCTCTCCTTGCTGGCGGGCCTCCAGAGACCCTCTGCTGGACAGATCAAGGTCGGACCCTACGACATCGGCAGGCTGACCAACCGGCAGTTGCTGCGGCTGCGGGCGACCGAGGTCAGCCTGGTGCTGCAGGACCCGGCTCGCAACCTGCTCCCGTACGCCACCCCCACCCAGAACATCGAGTTCTCCCAGCGGGGGGCACGGGGACGGGGCAAGACGCCACCGTGGAAGCCGCAGGCGCTGCTGGAGCAGCTGGGGATGGGCCGCCTTGCCCAGAGGACCGTGGCCACCCTCTCAGGCGGTGAGCAGCAGCGGGTCGCCATCGCCTCTGGGGTTGCCGGGGCGCCGCGACTGCTGCTGGTGGACGAGCCCACCAGCCAGCTGGACACGGCGAGCCGGGATCAGGTGATCGAGCTGTTGCACCGGATCAACTCGGAGCTGGGTGCGACCGTGGTGAGCGTCACCCACGACCCGACTGTGGCGGAAGCGATGCCCCGTACGGTCACTATTCGGGATGGCCGGGTGGGAGCGGAGGGGAGGCGGGGGGAGGAATATGCGGTCGTGGGGCGCGACGGCAGCGTCCAGTTGCCCCCGGACGTGCTGGAGCGGCTGCCGCCAGGCACGCTGCTCCGGGTGCATCGCCACCGGGCCGGGGTGGACCTGCGCGACCCGGAGCTGGACCCGCATGGTCAGTGAGATTCGGCTCGAGGCAGTGACCGCCAGAGCTGGCGGGCGAACGATCCTGGCCGACGTGAGCCTGAAGGTCCGCGCCGGGCAGGCGCTGGCGATCACCGGGCCCTCCGGGTCGGGCAAGACCACTCTGCTACTGCTGGCGGCAGGTTTGCAGCTGCCGAGCTCGGGCCGGATCTCAGTCGACGGCGCCCCCATGGTCCAGGACGACCGCAGCCGACAAAGGTTCGGGGTGGTGCTCCAGAATCACGGCCTGGTGTCGGTGCTGACGGCCGAGGAGAACGTCGCCCTGCCGCTGCAGGCGCGCGGCGTGTCCGCGAGGGAGGTGGCGGCAAGCACCGCTGCGGCACTCGCCGCAGTGGGACTGCAGGGAACGGCCGATTCTCTGGTCCAAGATCTCTCCGGTGGCCAGCAGCAGCGGGTGGCGGTAGCCCGAGCCCTGGCGGGCAGTCCGGACGCGGTGTTGGCGGATGAGCCGACATCGGAGCTGGTCGCCGAGCAGCGCAAGGTCATCATGGAGCTCTTGCTCCGGCAGGCACGAGAGGGCAGGATCCTGGTCATCGCCAGCCACGACCCGGAGGTGGTGGAGGCCTGCGACCGCAG
>JABEUU010000195.1 GCA_013044295.1 Candidatus Dormiibacterota bacterium | reverse complement strand
GGACTCCATGGGGGAGATGGAGGTCCCGGCCAGGGCCTACTATGGCGCCTCCACCCAGCGGGCGGTGGTCAACTTCCCGATCTCCCAGCTGCGCCTTCCCCGGCGCATGATCGAGGCCCTGGGTGCGCTCAAGCGGGAGGCGGCCCTGGTCAACTTGGAGCTGGGCCTGCTGAGCCCGGAGCGGGCCCAGGCGATCTCGGGTGCCGCCGACGAGGTGGCACGCGGGATGTTTGATGCCGAGTTCGTGGTCGACATCTTCCAGACCGGGAGCGGCACCTCCTCCAACATGAACGCCAACGAGGTGATCGCCAACCGGGCCCTGGAGCTGCTGGGGGCGGAGCGGGGCGACCGGGCCACCGTCCACCCCAACGACCACGTCAACCTGGGCCAGTCCAGCAACGACATCTTCCCGACCGCGATCCATCTGGCGGCGCTGGCCGCCCTGCGCGAGGACCTGGTGCCGGCGCTGACCCGGCTGGCGGCCGGCCTGGAGCGGCAGCGCGACCTGCTCTGGCCGGTGATCAAGACGGGACGGACCCATCTCCAGGACGCAACGCCCATCCGCCTGGGGCAGGAGTTCGAGGGCTACCGGGGCCAGGTCGAGCGGGCCATCTCCCGACTGGAGGCCGCTCGCGCCCAGCTGAGTGAGCTGGCCCTGGGGGGGACCGCGGTGGGGACCGGGATCGGGAGCCACCCAGAATTCGCCAGCCGGGTGGTGGCGCGGCTGGCGCCCCACTACGACCCCCATCTGCGGGAGACGGACAACCACTTTCAGGCCCAGGCGACCCTGGATGCCGTCGTTTTCACCTCCGGGGCGGTCCGCTCCGCGGCCATATCGCTACACAAGATCGCCAACGACATTCGACTGCTCAGCTGCGGACCGCGGGCGGGGCTGGCGGAACTGAGTCTGCCCGAGGTCCAGCCAGGGTCCTCGATCATGCCTGGGAAGGTCAACCCGGTCATCTGCGAGTCGCTCCTCATGGTGGTGGCTCAGGTCCTGGGCTGCGATGTCACCGTCGCCTACGCCGGCACCGCCGGCTCGCTGCTGGAGCTGAACGTGATGCTGCCCGTGGCGGCGCACAACCTGCTTTTGGAGATCGGCCTCCTGGCCAACGCCGCCGCCAACTTCTCCGACCGGGCGGTCGATGGCCTGGTCGCCACCGAGCGCGGGCCCCAGCTCCTGGAGCAGGGCCTGGCGATCTGCACCGGCCTGGTGCCGGCGATCGGCTATGACGCCGCGGCGGCGATCGCCCACGAGGCGTTCCTCAGCAACCGGACCGTGCGCGAGGTCGCCCTCCAGGTCTCCGGCCTGGAACCGACCGAGATCGACCGGCTGCTCGACCCCGAGCGACAGGTGCAGCCCACCCTGGCGGTCCCGAACTCCTCGTAGGAGACGCGGCTCGGGCAGGGCCGAGGATCTGGACCCGGTCGGCCCCGGTCAGGCGATGTCCCGCGGCACCGTTGTCCGCGACGCCACCACCCCGAGCACCAGCGCCACCGCCAGCACCAGCATGGCGGCGCCAACGAACGGCAGCGCTGAAACCCCCTGGGAGAAGGTGGCCTTCCCGGCCAAGGTGGTGGCAGCCTTGTACGGGAAGAAGGGAGCCTCGGTCGGGAAGAGCGCGCCCAAGCTGGGCTCGGCGACCAATGCCCAGAGCAGCACCACCACGATTGCCGCCAGCTGAGATCGAATGAGCGCACCCACGGCCGTTCCAGCCGCCGCCAGCAAGGCGCTGGCGAGCATGGCGCCCGCTCCGTACCGGAGCACGGTCGACATCGGGACCACCAGTGTGAAGCCCTTGGAGGCCACGAACACAAGAGTGGCCACGGTCGCGACCAGGGCGGCCGCCAGACCGAATATCAGACCTCCTCCGGCGGCGACGATGGCCTTGGCCAGGAGCACCCGCACTCGGTCCGGGATGGCCAGGGCCGTCGCGGTGGCGGTGCCGTGGTGGAACTCCCCGGTCGTGATCGTCACCCCCAGCACCAGGGCCAGCAGGAGCGCGAACTCGGTGGAGGTGATGAGCACCGTCTGGCCCGCGGAACCACTGATGGAAGGGAGGATGAGCCGGCCGTGCCCACCGCCGGAGCGGGCGAACTCGAGCAGCGCGACCAACAGGGTGACGACCATCGCCGCCCCCAGGAGCTCAAGGGCGAGGCGGACCGTGCGGAGCTTGAGGATCTCGGCGCGAATGGCGCGGATCACCTGGCCACCTCCGCCGGTTCCCCGGAATTGGTGAGTTTGAAGAAGACGTCCTCCAGACTGGAGGCATCAGAGGTGAGCTCGAAGATCGGCGCCCCGAGCTCAGCCGCCAGCAAGCCGACCTCCTCGGTGGTGGCTCCTGGAACCTCCAGCCGGTCCTCGGCCACGGAGCTTGAGGCAGTTCCGCGGGCGGCGAGGGCGACCTTGAGGTCCTGGGCCCGTGGCGACCTGACCCGGACCACCCGAGTGGCGCTGGCGGTGAGGGCGTCCAGGGTGGACTGGGTCACGAGGCGGCCCCGGTCCACGATGCAGACACTGTCGACCGTCTGGGCGATCTCGGCCAGTATGTGGCTGGAGATCAGAACCGCCCGGCCCTCACCAGCCAGGCCCCGCAGCAGCTCTCGGAGCCAGCGCACGCCCTCCGGGTCCAGTCCGTTGGCGGGCTCGTCCAGGATCATGACGCCGGGATCTCCAAGCAGAGCCGTGGCGATCCCCAGCCGCTGCCGCATCCCCAGCGAGAAGCCACCGACCCGCCGATCGGC
>JABEUU010000039.1 GCA_013044295.1 Candidatus Dormiibacterota bacterium | reverse complement strand
CTGATCGCCGACGCGGTTGATCGCGCCATCCTGGGGACGGCCCTGGCATCGATTTAGTCGAGGGCGGCTCCAGCAGCGGAGGTCGGCCCGGGTGCGGTTCGACAGCGTCCCAGCCCCCAATCGCCCCGTGCCACTCGGGTACGGGCGGCCAAGGAGTAGGCGGTATCGATCTCCTGGGGACGCCCTGGCCGCAGCGTCTCCTGGGCGTGCGGCCAGGGCCGCTGGGGCCAGGTATGATCAGAGGCATGTAGTCCCCCTCGCGCCGCGCGCGGGCGCGCGGCCAGGCTTTGGCCGCCGCGCTCGAGCCCCAGCCAGCGGATCCCCTCCCCGCCTCCGACCGCGGGTGCGGGGCAGCGGCTGCGCTGAGGTATCTGGGGCCGGCGTCCAGCCGAGTGGAGGGCGCCGGTCGAGCAGCCAACCAATGAGGGACACATGTCTACTACTCACCACGCCTATCACCGATTGCTGGCGCTTCCGGGCGCGGCCGGTTTGGTCGCCTGGACCTCGCTCGCCCGGCTCATGTACGGCGTCCTGCCCTTGGCCATGCTCCTGCTCCTGGTGGAGCGCCGCCACTCGTACGCCGAGGCTGGTGCCGCGCTGGCCGCCTACGGCATCACCGCCGGCCTGCTGGGGCCGGTGCGAGGACGCCTGGCCGATCGCCTTGGCTCTCGCTCGGCCATGGGCATGATGGGGCTCGCTTTGACGGTCTCACTGGTTGGAGTGATCCTGGCTGCCGGTGCTCCCCTGGTGATCCTGGTGCCACTTCTGCTCCTGGCCGGATCCACCCCGCCCCCGGTTGGGCCTCTGATGCGCGCCAGTTGGCGGCGTCTGACCCAGGGCGACCGGGCCCTGCTCGCTCGTGCCTACTCGTTCGACGTGGTCAGCGAGGACCTCATCTTTCTGATCGGGCCGCTGCTGGCGGCTCCCGGGGTGGCATGGCTGGGGGCCGACACCGTGGTGGTGGGGTCGGCGCTGACCCTGCTGGTAGCGGCCACCGTGCTGGGGCAGCTGATGCCCCGCGCCTCCGCGACCGCTCAGGGGGCTCGGGGCGGCGGGCGCCCTACGCCGCTGTGGCAAAGCTGGGGTTTCCTGCTGGGGCTGGCGCCGATGGTCGCTCTTGGCCTGCTTCTGGGGTCGCTGGGGATCGCCGCCGTGGCGGTGGTGCTGGCGGCCGCCGGCACCACGCTGGCCGGCCTGCCCGACGGCGTCCTGGCGGTCGGCAGCGTCAGTGCGGGCCTGTTCTTCGGCCGCCGCAGCTGGCCGGGTTCTCCATCTCAGCAGGCGCTCGCTCTGGTGGGCGCCTGCTCTGCCCTGGTGCTGCTGGCGGCGCTGTCGACCGGCGACCTGGTGATCATGCTCCTGGTGCTGGTGGGGGCCGGACTGTGCGTCTCTCCTGCCATCGTGTGCTCCTACCTGATCGCCGACCGGGCGGCGCCCCTGGCCACCATGGAGGCCACCAGTTGGGTCAACTCGGCCTTCAATGTGAGCCTGGCCGCCGGCACGGCGGGAGCCGGAGTGGTTGTCCAGGCGTGGTCCGCGGGAGCGGCCATGGCTGCGGCGGCGATGGCGGCGGGCGTGGTCTTGGGTTTGGGTGCTCTCGGCCAGAGGTTTGGGCGAGCGCCCGCGACGAGTGGCGAGGTCGCCGGGTGAGGCCCGGCCGTGCTGGAGTTGGCCGGACCGAGACCGGTTCCCCGTCCGCGTCGCCCGCTGGAGGAAGCGACGCGGCCAGGGTCACCTGGGACCAGGCCGTCATTGCCGTCGAGCCACCGGATCTTGGTGCCTGTCTTCAGCTCAGGTGAGATCGGCCCGGTGCCGGAACCATTGGAGGGGGAGGCGAGATGCGCCCGCAGGACCGCGCCGCCGGGCCCGCCGCAACTTCACCTGTATCAGGCGGCGTCGCGCCTACTGTTCACCCTGACCGCCGGCGTCCGAGTCTGAGTCCGGTGAAGACTCCGCGCGGTCTCGTGCCGCCCTCACGATCAGGGCGACGCAGGTGCTCGGTGCAAGCGCCGTGGCGTCGAGGGAGAGGTGGTACAGGGTCTGGGCGGCAACGTCGAGATGGTAGAAGTGGCGCACATAGTGACGCCTTGCCGAGTCGGTCTGCCGCTGGGCCCTGACGGCCGCCGCCGGGTCCAGGCCACCCTTGGCGATCGCTTGGGAGAGCCTGCGCTCCGGTGGGCCGTCCAAGCGCACGTGCAGCGCCCCCGGGTGGTGGCGAAGGACGATCGAAGCGCCCCGTCCCATGATCACCACGCCCCGGCCGGCCGCTCGCCGCATCACCGACTCGGTGTGATCCAGGTACTCCCTTTCCGTACGCCAGGGGCCCTGGGGTTCCGGGACCCCCAGCCAGGCTGAGCCCAACGGGGCGAAGAGGGTCAGCCACTGGCCCAGACCGTGGGCCGGATGACTCTCCAAGGAGGCGACGTCATCAAACGCCGCCAGCAACTCGGCTGCCACGGCGGCCGGGATTGCCCGATCGAGGAACGGAAGGTCGAGCGCATCGGCGACGCTCCGGCCGATCGCTTCACTGCCAGTGCCGTATGTCGCCGAGATGGTCACGACCGGTTTCTCCCGGGTCATTTTTGTCCCCCTCCAGCCAGGTGCTGGGGGTAGCCATTCGAGGGAGCCGCCGGCGCCTCGGGCGCGCTGGCTGGGAGCTGCGCCTGGCCTGGCCTCAGAGCCAGGACCCAGATCCTGAGTCGGCCCCCGTCATCCATTCCAGAGACGATAGCGGCCGCCTCCAGGTTCTGGCCGGGGCGAGGGGTCGCGGGCGCGCCTAGCCGGCAGGCCCTGGGCCAGGACCGGCGGAGGCCGGTTGGTTGGAGGCCCTGTCGCCTTCCAGTTGCAAGATCGCCGCCTGTCCGTTGATGGGCTCCGTCACGG
>JABEUU010000038.1 GCA_013044295.1 Candidatus Dormiibacterota bacterium | reverse complement strand
GAGCTGGCCGAGGGCGGGGGAGGAACTCCCGAGCTGGCGTCTGACTCCCGCCACTCCTGCCCGGGGGCAGCCTGCTCAAGTTGAGAGCTGCCGTAGGCCGTATAGGCGGGAGCCGGCCGCCGATCTGGGGCCGACACCAATTCGAGCGCAACTCCCGCGACTCGAAGGCTGCCGCCGACCCGCAGCAGCGCCCGTCCCCCTGGGGGCAGCCGACGCCCGTCCACCCAGGTCCCGCTGACCCCGCCCAGATCGTGGACCTCAACGCCGCCCTCCTCCGCGGCGAGCTCGCAGTGCCGGTTGTCCACCGCCTCGCCGGGGTCCAGGTGGCTGACGTCAACGTCGGGCACGATTCCCCCGGGCACCGACCTCCCCAACAGGATCGGGTACCGTTCCAGGGTCACCGTCGCGCCGTCACCGGCCCGAAGCGCAAGCAGTCCCGGCTCAGCCATTCGCGGCTCCGACTGCCGGCCGCCGGGCCAAGGTCACGGCGCCTGCGCGCCTCGCGCTTCCAGCTCCGAGATCAGGGCCGGGACCACCTTAAGCACATCCCCGACCACGCCCAGGTCGCTGAGCTTGAAGATCGGAGCGTCCCGGTCCTTGTTGATGGCGATGATGTGGCTGGCCCCCTTCATGCCCACGGTGTGCTGCATGGCACCGCTTATCCCGCAGGCGATGTAAACGTCCGGCTTGACCGTCTTCCCGGTCTGTCCGACCTGACGCGCGTAGGGAACCCAGCCGGCGTCCACCACGGCCCGGCTGGCGCCGACCGCGCCGTTGAGCAGCTCCGCCAACTGCTCCAGGATCCGGAAGTTCTCCGGGGCTTGGAGGCCGCGGCCCCCGCTGACAACCACCCTTGCCTCCTCCAGCTTGGGGCCGCTGCTGGGGGTCACCACCGATTCCAAACGCCGCGCCCCAGTGGGAGCTTCCGGAGGTAGGGCCACATCCACCACCTGGGGACCGGTTCCCGACCCGGGAGCCGCCACGAACGACTTGGCCCGCACGAGAGCGCAAGGGCTGGGCCCGAGCAGCTCGGTGGTGACATTCTGGGTGGCCCCGAAAATGGAGCTGACCGCGGCGTAGCCGTTCCCATGAGGGACCACATCCAAGACGTTGGCGACCACGGTCAGCCCGAGGCGGGCGCTCAGGCGGGCGCAGATATCCCGGCCATCGTAGGTGGCGCCAAATAGGATCAGGTCGGGATGATGCTGCTCCACCAGACCGGCGAGCACAAACGCGGCGGGCTGGGCGAGGTGCTCCCGGTAGGAGGGGTCAAGGCCCAGGTATACGGTCCCGGCGCCGTACTCGCCCAGGGTCTCGACCACCCCGGCGCCAGCCGGGTCCAGGACCACCGCCTCCAGGTCGCCGCCCAGTTGGCGCGCCCCGGTCAGCACCTCCAGCGAGACCGGAGCCAGCTCAGCGTTGGTCAGCTCTGCGTAAACCCAGATCTTGGACATCTCAGATGACCTTCAATTCAGCCAGATAGTCCGCGATGAGGCGAGCAGCCGAGCCGTCGTCCTCCACCACCCGCCCGGCCTGGCGCTGGGGCGCCGGCGCCACCGCCACGACTCGCTGCTGGGGGCTCAGCCCTGCGGCGTCCAGGCCGAGGTCCTCGATGGATAGCTGCTCCAGGGGCCTGCTCTTGGCGCCCATGATCCCCTTGAGCGTCGGATAGCGAGGCTCGTTGATACCTCCGGTGACGGTGACCACCGCTGGCAAATCCGCCTCAACCAGGTCGTGGCCGGCTGGGGTCTGGCGTTGAACCCTAACTGTGCCACCGCTCAGCTCGAGGTGCTTGGCAAAGGTGAGCGAGGGCCAGCCCAGCAGCTCGGCCACGGCGGCGGGTACAGTCCCGGTGTAGCCATCGGTGGACTCAGTCCCTGCCACCACCAGATCCGGCGCCACCCGGGAGACGGCGGCGGCCAGGACCCGGGCCGTGGCCAGGGCGTCCGAGCCACCAAGCCTCTGGTCGAAGACGTGCAGGCCAGAGCCGGCACCCATCGCCATCGCCTTGCGCACCACCTCCAGCGCCCGCTCTCCGCCCATGGAGATCACGACCACCTCGCCTTGGCTGGCCTCGGCCAGCTGCAGAGCGGCCTCGATGCCGTAGGCATCACCTGGGTCCAGCACCACCTCCACCCCCTCGCGTACCAGCAGGTTGGTGGCGGGATCTAGCCGACCGGCGCCGGAAGGATCCGGCACCTGCTTCACGAAAACCGCGATCCTCACAATCCCAACTCCCCAGTTAGAGCCGCAGTCCCAATCCGGATCCCAATCTTACCGGCCGCCGCCGCTCCCGACTCCGCTCGGCCGGCTCCACCATCGATCGTGAGCCGTATAATCGCCACGCCCTTAGTCGGGTTGGTCGGACCGGCGTCAAGCCGCTGGATCGCCATCGGGCCCCGTGGTGTAGCTGGCCTAACACGCCACCCTGTCAAGGTGGAGATCGGCGGTTCGAATCCGCTCGGGGTCGCCACTCCGGCTGTGCTGACTACTCCCCGACCGGGTCCGGATAGATGCGGAATCCAGCCCATTCGCGATGGCTAAACCGGCGGTAGAAGTCGACCGCGGTGGCCTCCGCCAGCAGATCCAACCGCTCTCCACCAGCACGCTCCAGGGCGGTCAGGAGCAGGGTGCGACCCAGACCCTGGCGCCGAAAATTGGCTCCCACCAGAAGTAGGGAGCAGTACGCCTGGAACTCGCCATCGGAGAGTACCTGACAGAAACCGAGGACCAGGGTTCGGTCCGCCGCCACCACGGTCCGTCCACCTCGGCAGGTGAGCACGCGCAGAGCCCGTTGGGGATCGCTGGGCAGCGATTGCCATCCCTCGGCGGAGCACAGCTCCAGCACCCCATCGAGGTGGGCGGCTTGGAAGTCCATCAACGTCATCGACCGATGATATCCGGCTCCGGCGGCGCCGAAGGCGCAATGATGGGGAGGATATGGTGCTGCCCAAATGCACCCCTGCGAGCGAGTGCGAAGTGAGTGGGAATGGCTGAGGGCGATCTGGGTCCGTTGCCGGGGGCGTTCCTGAGCCAGCTCCACGCCCAGCACGAGTTGCTCGTCACCTCTCGCGACCCGGGTGGCGAGGGCAGCGTCCGGATGTGGTTTGCAGCTGCCCCCAGCGGCCACGTGTACCTGCTCACGCCGTCCGTCAGTCTCAAGGCTCAACGCTGGCTGGACGACCCATGGGTGCGCCTGCAAGTCGTGGGAGCGGGCCGGGGCGGGGCTCGCCAGGAAGGCGTGGTCGAGTTGGTCTCCTCCGCCGGAGCATGGGCCGACCGCGACCTCCTCGTGGATCGCTTCCGGCTGGCCGGGGCCGCCACGCCCGAGGCTCTGGCTTGGATGCTGGACTCGGGCAGCCACCTGCTGTTGCGAGTTGGCCTGGCCCGGCCTCACCCGAAGCTCGCTGGTCCACCTCCGGCGCTCCCATGAAGTCGGTCGGCCGCTCAGAGCTGGGCCCGGTCCACCACCTGCACCGCCCGGAGCAGCGCTGCCGTGCCCAGGGCCACCTGCTCGGGATCGGTCCACTCCTCGGGGCAGTGGCTGCGCCCCCCCCTAGAGGGGATGAACAGCATTCCCATCGGCCCCAGCCCGGCCAGGTGAGCGGCGTCGTGGCTGGCCCCCGAGGCGAGCTCGACAGGATCAACTCCGAGCTCCCGCACCGCCTGGGCCAGCAGTCGGCGCAGGGTCGGGTGGCAGGCGACGGGGGCCTCCTGCGAGAGCCAGGAGAGCTCCCCCACCAACCCTGTCTCACTCGCCACCTGCGCCACCTGCGCCGCGACCTGCTGGTCGCCCTGGGCGAGCCATTCGGCGTCGAGGCTGCGCAACTCAGCGACCAGGGTGGCCCGTGAGGCGACGACATTGGGGGAATTTGGTTCGACGGCGATCTGGCCGACGGTGGCCACCCCCTCGGCACCTTCCTGACGACGACCGATCCGGTCGATCCCGAGGATCACCTGTGCGGCTGCCTGCATGGCGTCGAGGCGGCTTCCCATGGGCGTTGTCCCGGCATGGTCGGGACGCCCAACCAACTCGACTCTGACCCGGTGGATGCCGACGATCCCGCTCACCACCCCTAGACGCCGGCCGGTCTCTTCCAGGCGCGCGCCTTGCTCAACGTGGAGCTCGATGTAGCCATGAATCGAGTTCGCCTTCCACCTGGCGGACTGGATTGCCTCGGGTTGGCCTCCCACTCCGACCAGCGCCTCCCCCAGCGTCAGCCCGGACGCATCGCGCAGTTGCAGGTGCGCTGGGTCCAGGTGCCCGGTCACAGCCCGGCTGCCAAGGCAACTCAGACCGAACCGGTTGGGCTCCTCGCCTAGAAAGTCGACCACCCGCAGGGGATGCCGGAGTCGGGTCCCCTCCGCGCGCAGCCGGCGAGCCACCTCTATTGCGGCCACGACCCCGACCATGCCATCGAAGCGGCCCCCTCCGGCGACCGTGTCCGTGTGAGAGCCGATGACCAGGGCGGGGAGGTCGGGCTCGGCACCGGCAAGCTGGCCGAGCAAGTTGCCAGCGGCGTCGCGAGTCACCTCCAGCCCGGTGGCCTCCATGAGGTCGGCCACCACCTGCCGAGACTCCAGGTAGGCAGGGCTGAAGACACGCCTGGTCCAGCCCGGCTGGTCGGGCTCAGCGTACTCAGCCAGCATCATCAGATTGGCCCAGACCCGGTCTGAGAAGGGCCGCGATGGGGCCGCCGGACTCACCTCTGACGCCATTGGACTGACGGTAGCAGTCCGGCGCAGGTCAGTTCCGCAGCGAGAGTGGAGCGGGCTGGGGCGGCGGCAAGCCCGCGGGATGCGCCCGAATAGGAGCGGGCCAGCTGAGGTGCCGGTCCCCTGGCCTGCCGTCGCCTCAGGATCCAGCCCCGCCAGGGGCGAAGATCAGCCGGGCCGAACTCCGGCTCCAACCAACTGTGGCACCGCCCACTCCGCGCCTCTCGCCAATGTCTCCGAGGTCGTGGACCGCCATGGCCGAAGCACTTCCGCAGGACATCCCCGGGTGCCTTTCCCGGGCCCCCTCTCGCGCTGGCTTGTGGCTCGGGGCGCCGACCTGCCAGGATTGGGCGATGCCCAACCGAGCCGACGCCCTGGCCTTGCTGGAAGAGCACACCAAGACCGACAGCCTGCGCCGCCACGGCCTGGCGCTGGAGGCGGTGATGCGGGCGGCGGCGGAGCGCGATGGCGGCGACCTCGAGCTCTGGGGAATCACTGGACTGCTTCACGACTTCGACTATGAGGGCCACCCCGACGAGCATCCCTTCTGGGGGCGGCCCGTGCTGGAGGAGCACGGCTATCCCACCGAGGTGGTGCTGGCGATCCAGGGCCACGCCAACTTCAGTGGGGTTCCCCGTGAGTCGTCCATGGCCCGCTGGCTGTTCGCCCTCGATGAGTTGACCGGATTCGTGATGGCGGTGGCCATGGTGCAGCCGGGCCGGACGGTCTCGTCGGTCCGAGTCCAGTCCGTACGCAAGAAGCTCAAGGACAAGGCATTTGCCCGCAGCGTGAGCCGAGAGGACATCGCCCAGGGCACCGCTGAGTTGGGCCTGGACCTCGATGAGCTGGTGCAGTTGGTCGTCGACGCACTGACCCCGATCAGCTCGGAGATCGGGCTCGGCTGAGCCCCTGGGGCTGGCCCAGGATTCCGGCTCTGGCGTTTTACCCGACCTTGGGAGGTCGCCGGAACCGGGCCCAGGCTTGCTGATGGCCATTGCGGCCTATACTCGATCGCTGACCTTGCTCCCCGGGGAGGTGGCTGAGTGGCCGAAAGCGCCCGCCTGCTAAGCGGGTGACGGGGCATAACCTCGTCCGAGGGTTCGAATCCCTCCCTTCCCGCCCGGGAAGCGGCTATCGCCAGCGCCGACTACCCCTGGGGACCGGCTAGCTCCGCGACCAGAGCCCCAATATAAGCCGCGATCTGGTCTCGAATCTCCCTCACCCGCTCTGGCGCCTGGCCCTTGGGATCGGGGAGATCCCAATCGAGGTAGCGCTTGCCCGGGAGGTAGGGGCAGGCGTCGCCACAACCCATGGTCACGACCAGGTCCGCCCACGCGGCGAGCTCTGGGGTCAGCAGCGCCGGCACCCGGGAGCTGATGTCGATGCCAACCTCGGCCATCACCGCCACCACCTCCGGGTGCAGCCGATCGGCCGGAGTGGTACCCGCGGACGCCGCTTGGTGGCGACCACCGGCGGCGCGCTCGAAGAGGGCCTCACTCATCTGGGAACGGCCGGCGTTATGGAGGCAGACGAAGAGCACCCTGGTCATCGCGGCGACCCTCCCTCTCGCATCCGCACGGTCCTCCGGGTCAGCGAACGCGGGCACTCCCTGAGCAGCTGTCGGACCGCCCCAAGGTTGCAGGAGACCGGGCCAGAACCACCCATATGACGCCAGGATAGCCAACCAAGTTAAGGCCGGACTAAGCGTCCGCACGCCCCCTCTGAGAGCGCCCTGGGCAGGGACCGGACCCGGCACCTTCCCCGGCCCGACAGCCGGCGGTGGGAACCCGCTGCCCTGGCGGGCGAGCAGTTGACCGTTACGCAAGACCCGCAGCTTGTCGATCACGCAATTGAAGACGTAACGATTTCGTGTTCAGGTACTGTTGCAGAAGGTACAAAAGGACGTACGATGCGCCGATGAGCCGCAACGCCCCTGCTGGGAGCGGTCCCGACCGCCGCCATAGCCTGGCCTCGCTGCCTGGGCGGCTCGTTGCCCGTTATCGGGAGGCGGCGCGGGAGCGCCCTGACGAAGAGATCAACTTTCGGGTCCTAACAGCCTTCATTGGAACCTTCGCCTCAGTCCGGATCATCACCCACGGCATCCGGGGGGACTGGCTGCCGCTCAAGAACATCCAGCTGGGCGGCAAACGAGGAGGCCACCCACTCCACATCCACCACATGGTCTGGGGAATCCTGACCCTCACCGGCTGCGGCTATGGCGCGCTGATGAGAACCGAGCACTCCTGGCGCCGACGGCTGGCCCCGGTGTACGGGGCGGGGGCAGCCCTCACCTTCGACGAGTTCGCCCTCTGGCTGCATCTGGAGGACGACTACTGGAACTCGGAGGGTAGAGCCAGCGTGGACGCTGTGATACTTCTGAGCGCGCTCCTGGGGCTGGCGGTGGCTTCACCGCTCTTCTGGCAGCGCGCCTTCGACGAGGTGGCCAGGACGGTGCCGCCGGTGCCACTCACCGGCAGAGTTGGGAGTCGCGGCCTCCAGGGCGCGTGAGTGGCCTGGGGAGCCTCACAAGAGGTGTTAGGGGTGCCAGAAGAGTTCTTTACGGTCGAAGAGGTCGCTCAGCGGCTCGTCCTTCCCCCGGACATGATCCGGCGCCGGATCGAGTCAGGGGACATCCCCGTGCACTGGGTGGAGATCGACGGCAAGCTGGAGATGCGCGTCGCCGCTGAGGACATCGGGACCCTCAGCAGTCCCCCGGCGTTCTCGGACCCCTTCGCCGCACCGCAGACCGCAGATGAGATGCAGGCGGCTGCCGGCGAGCCGGCCGCCGAGGAATGGGCCGTCGCCGAGACTGACTATTCCCAGGGCCTGTGGACTCCGGTCGAGGAAGCCGGCACATCGCAGGGAAACCCCTGGGAGGTGAATCCGACCAGCGACCTGGCGGCGGCAGAGGTTGGGCCTTCAGGGGTCCCGGTCTGGCGTCCGGATCCGGCCACCTGGGAGGACGAGCCGCTGGACGTCGGTGCGCCCGCCCCAGTCGACACAGGTTACGCCCCGCCTTTCCCGGTGTACAGAACCGACTTGGCAGAGGTGGACCAAGAAGACGACGCGGGGGCAGGAGAGACCCAAGCCGCAGAGACCGAGGCAGCAGAGGGGGAGCCTGAGTTCGCGGGGTCCTTCTTCACCTCCGCGGAGCCCCCAGCGACGGCCTACACAGCGCCGCCGGCTCCTGGTTTCGGCTACGAGCCAGCGGCTCCCAGCCCGCTCTACGAGGCCGAGCCGAACCCCGAGCCATATGGCTTCGAGCCGGCTGCGACGGCGCCTGCACTGGATCAGGAGTCGGCGCCTCCAGAATATTCGGAGGTTGGAACGGAATCGGAGCTCCAGACCGTCGAATACGAATCGGTCGAGGAGTTCGAGCCAGCCCCCTCTCCGGTTGAGGAAGCGGCCGCGCGGCCATCCGCTTTGGTCGCTTCCCAAATGGCCGGCGCCGGCTCGGTCGCGATCAACTCCATCGACGCTCGAGAGCTGGTCGCCGGACTCTTCGAGAGGTGGGAACGCGCCCTGGAGCAGCGGATCCAGGCGGAGCAGCGGCTGCGCTTCGAGGCGGAGTTGGAGCAGCGGCTGCGCCAGGTCCGGGACCTGCGCCAGGAGCTCGACCAGACCCGCAAGACCCAGGCCGCCCAAATGGCGGAACGGGAGCGGGAGATGATGGAGTTACGCAACAAGGTGCGCGAAATGGAGCAGAGCCCCAAGAAGGGCGGTTTCTTCCGCCGCTAGCAGGGTCGGCCGGCGCCCCCCATCGACCGGTCCCCTGCCAGCGCGCCCAAACTTGCGGTGATGGGTAGCCCCAACGACGTCGAGGAGATCAAGTCCCGCCTCAACCTGGTGGACGTGGTGGGAAGCTACCTACGCCTGCAGCGCGCCGGGCGCGAGTATCGCGGCTTGTGTCCATTCCATTCGGAAAGGACCCCTTCCTTCTACGTGAATCAGGAGAAACAGCTGTGGAACTGCCACGGCTGCCACCTGGGTGGCGATCTCTTCAAGTTCATCGAGCTCATCGACAAGACAGACTTCCGGGGAGCGCTCGACGAGCTGGCCAAACGGGCGGGCGTCGACCTCAGTCAGACCGAGCCAGCCACGCCCGCGGAACGGCGCCAGCAACGGCTCCGCGAGAGCTCGCTACGTCTGAACCAGCTGGCGGCTGACTTCTACCACGAGGTGCTCCTCAACCACCGCGCCGGTGCCGCCGGGAGGTCATTTCTGGAGCAACGCCAGGTGACGGCGGAAGACATCCGAACGTTTCACCTCGGCTACGCCCCAGCCGGAACCCACCAGGACAACCTGGTGCGCTACCTGACCAGGCATCAGGCCAGCGGCGAGGAGATCACGGCCTCCGGGCTGGGCCGGGCCGACCGGGCCGGCCTCAGCGACTTCTTCCGCCGCCGCCTCATGATCCCCATCCGAGACGAGCGGGGACGCTGGCTGGGATTCGGCGGCCGGGCCCTGGGTGACGACCGGCCCAAGTACCTCAACACCCGTACCACCACGGTGTTTGACAAGTCCCGGGTCCTCTTCGGGCTCGACCTCGCCAGAGAGGCGATCGGCAAAGAACGGCGCGCGACTCTGATGGAGGGGTATTTCGACGTGGTGGGCGCCCACCGGGTGGGAGTGACCACCGCGGTGTCCACTTCCGGCACCGCCCTCACCGAGGTCCAGGTTCGACTGCTGCGCCGCTTCGCGGACGAGGTGGTGCTGTGCTTCGACGGGGACGCGGCCGGGCAGCGGGCGGCTCGCAGCGCCGTCGATCTCCTGGGCGGCGCGGGGATCATCTGCCGGATGGCCCTGTTACCGCCCGGACGCGACCCTGACGACCTCAGCCGCGAGGACCCCGAGGGGATGCGCCGCCTGGTCGAGCAGGCCCCACCCGCGTGGGAGGTGCTGGTCGAACAGGCGCTGGGAGAGGCCTCCTCGCAATCTGGCGGCCAGCGGCAAGATGCGCTCCGCCGCGCCATGGCGGTGCTGGCACGGATCCCGGAGGCCAGCCTCCGAGAGCTCTACGCGGAGCGGGTCGGCCGCCGGTTGGGGATAGCCTCCGGGCGCATCCTGGAGGATGTGGAGCGGGGCTCCCGGACCCGCGTCCCGACCGGGGCGGGTTTGGAGTCGGCCCCGGTCGGGAAGAGTGGAATGGGTGCGTCTGCCCATTTGTTGGGTCTGCTGTCGGTCAAGCCGGAGCTAGTGGCGGAGGTTGGAGATCGCTATCAGGTCAGCCGGGGAGATTTCCCCGATCCTGACGACGGGGCCCTCTTTCACATGATGTGCGAGCTTGCGCCTGCGAGACTCTCCTCGGAGTCACTTCCCGTTAATCTTGCCGAGAGGCTCCGACAAGTCAGCGATCTGGAGCTTCCCGAGCTTGAGGATGGTCCGGAGAGCACTCGGCTGAAGCGGGCCATCGAGGATTGCGTGAGAACCATGCGGATCGAGCTGGCCGAGCGGACGGTCGCTGAGCTTCGCCAACGGCTCGCCGGCGAGGGCCACCATCGGCAGGGCGACCGCCCCGCGCTGGTGGCGGAGATGGAAGCGGTCAGAAGGCGGATTGAGTTGCTACGCCGCGGCGGCGGATTGGAGGCGTGAGTTGGCAAGGGCGATGAAGGTGGTGGCGGCGCCAGCGATTCCTCGGACTGAGGACCTGGTGCACACCGCTGAGCAGTTGATCCTGAAGGGCAAGGAGCAGGGCTACCTCAGCCCCAGCGAGATAGTTGACCCCTTCCCCGACCTGGAGGCTGACCCGGACCAGATGGAGCGCCTGTTCCTGCTCTTTAGGGACATGGGCATCGCGGTCACGGACGGGGACAAGGACTTCGACTCCGAGGAGACCGAGGACGAGCTCCTCGCCGCCGACGCCGACGCTATCTCCCTCGACGACCCGGTCAGGATGTATCTCAAGGAGATCGGCCGGGTGTCCCTGCTCAAGGCCGAGGACGAGGTCTACCTGGCCAAGCTCATCGAGCAGGGTGACGAGGACGCCAAGCACCGGCTCACCGAGGCCAACCTGCGCTTGGTGGTGTCGATCGCCAAGAAGTACATCGGGCGGGGAATGTCATTCCTGGACCTGATCCAGGAGGGCAACATGGGCCTGATCCGGGCCGTCGAGAAGTTCGACTACCACAAGGGCTACAAGTTCTCCACCTACGCCACCTGGTGGATCCGGCAGGCGATCACACGGGCGATCGCCGACCAGGCGCGGACGATCCGGATCCCGGTCCACATGGTTGAGACCATCAACAAGCTGGTACGGATATCCCGCCGGTTGCTCCAGGAGCTGGGCCGCGAGCCCGCCGACCCCGAGATCGGTGAGGAGATGGGCATAACCCCGGACCGGGTGCGGGAAATCGTCAAGGTCGCCCAGGACCCGGTCTCGCTGGAGACCCCCATCGGTGAGGAGGAGGACTCCCACCTGGGCGACTTCGTGCCCGACAGCGAAGCGGTCGCGCCCCAGGACGCGGCCTCCCTGACCATGCTGAGAACCGAGGTCGAGGACATCCTTGACACCCTGACTCCCCGGGAGCGCCGGGTCCTGCAGCTGCGCTTTGGCCTCATCGACGGCCACCAGCGCACGCTGGAGGAGGTTGGCAAACGCTTCGGGGTGACCCGGGAGCGTATCCGTCAGATCGAGGCCAAGGCCCTGCGCAAGCTCCGCCATCCGTCGCGGAGCATGAAGCTCAAGGACTACCTCGAGTAGGCACCGGCCCGGGGCGCCGCTGTCCCTTCAGGTGGCGTCAGGACGGCTCGCTTCCGGCACCTGGCGCTCGAAGCAGTGGGAAAGCCTGGCGGCTAGGTCGATCACGGCCGGCCGCGAGCGCACAGCGCGCCCCTTAGCCTCGCTATCTGAGATGAACGCGTTCCCGGTCCGATGACGGCGCCCCAGCGGAACCGGCGAGCCGGCTGATCTGGGCCGAGCTCGGCCCGGCCGACCGCCGGGCGGGACCGCCCCTCCCGGTGGTGTGGCCAGGGGCGGTGAAGGGCGCCGCGTCCCAGCCAGGCGAGCGGCAGCGGTCTATCGCTTCCGAGACACGACCAAACCCGGGCTGGGACAGCGTCCGCCAGAAGGTCTTGGCGTCACCGAACCCGGGCGGCAGGGCAGGGCGTGATGGCCCCGGGGCAACCTCCTGATGGGCGGCTGCGGGGATGGTGGAAGAGGCGACTCCTCCACGCCCGCTAAACTGCGCAACGACGGTCCGGAGTAGCTCAACGGTAGAGCAGGCGGCTGTTAACCGCAAGGTTCACGGTTCGAATCCGTGCTCCGGAGCCACCTTGGCCAGGTGCGCCCAGAGCCGGTTGTGCGACCCCCTGAGGTCGTAGCGGTGCTCACGGGCTCCTGAGTTGCAGGGGCGCCTGAGCGGGAACGCTCGTCGGTTGGCGTGGGTGGCCCCCGGGGAACAGCCGGGAGAGGAGGTGGCGCCTCGGGAGCCAGGCCATCCCGTCCTTCTGGGTCCCAGGTGTTAGATTGCGAGCATGGCGCAACGGCAGCCCGCGGAGGCGACTCCCGGCCAGCCGCAGGCGCTACAACCGATGGCAGACAGGTCCCGCGACGCCGGCCTTCTGATCCTGGCCATCGGGGTTGCGGATGCCCTGATCTTTCGCTTGGTGGTGCGCCCGATTCCGTACTACTGGTCCGGCATCGTGTTGGCCGTTGTTCTCTTCACCGGTGGCTACCTGCTCCTGGATCGCCGCCGCCAATGGCTCGACCGAATGGTCGTGCAGGCCCAACCGTCGGCCGCCCCGGTCGCGATCCGGCGGCATCTGGGGCTGGCCAAGGACGCGGGTCTGATTCTGGTCGTGTATGGGGTTCTGAGCGCCACTGTCATCCTGCTCGGGGCCCGAGGACTGCTGGACCAGGGCTCCATCGCGGGAATCCTCACGGGAATGGCAGTCGCCCAGGGAGTGCTCGCAATCGTCCACGCCCAGCAGCTGCGCTCCTGGGAGCGGGATCGGGCTTCCAGAGTC
>JABEUU010000194.1 GCA_013044295.1 Candidatus Dormiibacterota bacterium | reverse complement strand
GGTTTGACGGCTGTGGAGGCGGCGGCCCAGGCTTCACCGGTGGCGGCAACCGCCGCGGCCGGCTCCTGCCCCGCCGCCTCCACAGCCGTCAAACCACCGGGGAGCCGGGTGGCGAGTGCCGTCAGCTGCCGGACGACTCGGGCGCGGCCCTGGCGGCCCAGTCGCGCTCTCACCAGCCGCCGCCACGAGTCCAGGCACTGGGCTGCGGGAGTGCCCTCCCGGTCCATGCCCGCGGCGACCTGGAGCAGGGCCGCCGGGAGGGCTGCGGAGACCGAGCGGCGGCTCGGATCCGACACCGCCTCCAGCAGCTCCGAGAGGATCCGGGAGGCGTGTCGGCTGTCATCCCCGGTCGCCGCCGCCGGGTCGGATGGCGGCATCGGAGCGGGATCGATCAGGCGGACTCGTCCATCGGGGCAGAGGACGGCGGAGTCGGAGGTGATCCCGCCGTGCACTAGCGCCTGAGCCTGGAGCTGGCCGAGGGCGGCGAGCAACCCTTCGCCCAGAACCGCCGCCTGCTCCCAGGTGAGCGGCACCAGCCGCAGCACGGTGCGCAGCGACGGTCCGCCAGGCGCCTCCGCGAGCACGACCAACCAGTCGCCAGTGGCAGCCGCCGCCAGCGGCCGGCGCAGCGCCCTGGGGTCACCGGCCGCAAGCCGCCTCAGGTACTCCAGAGCCTCTGGCTCAGCCCCCGACAGCCCCTTGACCCGAACCTCCCTGAGGGCGGCGACACCGCCTCCTGGAAGCGAGATCAGCCGCGACCGTCGGGACGGTCCGGCAGGTGCCGGCACCTCGATCGGGAAGCCGTCTTGAAACGAGATGAGCAGCAAGTGCGTTTCCAGTTTGGCAGGCGAAATTTGTCAGGCGCCGTGCCCGAGCGCGGCCGTTCAGTGAGTGTGGTCTGTGAGCTTTCTTTCGACCGACTTCGGCATCGACCTCGGGACGGCCAACACGGTTGTGTGTCGTCGCGACGGGACCATCCTGATAAACGAGCCATCGGTGATGCTGGTTTCCTTGGGACCGGACGGCTCGCGCAAACCGATCCTCATCGGGCACCAGGCGCGAGAGCTCACCGGCCGCACGCCGGTGGGGATGGCGACCATGAGGCCGATCCGCGACGGGGTCGTGACCGACCTCCAGTCGACCAAGGGGTTTGTGTCAGCGGTGATCCGTCAGGTCGCCCGGCGCCCCTGGGAGAGGTTCCGGCCCCGGGCCATCTGCGGGGTCCCGATCGGAGCCACCGGGCTCGAGCGGCAGGCCTTGGTGGAGGCCCTCGAGGAAGGTGGCATCGGGCACGTGGATCTGCTTCCCGAGCCGATTGCGGGCGCCATCGGCTGCGGCATCGACCCCTTGGAGGCCAGGGCCCACATGGTCGTGGACGTCGGCGGGGGCACCGCGGAGGTAACCGCCTTCTGTTTCGGCGGCATCCTCTCGTCCAGCTCCTGTCGAGTCGCCGGCGATGAGATGACGGCGGCCCTCAACCAGTACCTGCGCCAGGAACACCACCTGATCGTGGGAGAGCTAACCGCCGAGGACATCAAAATCCGCCTGCGGACCTCCCACGACACCACCGATCCCATCGTGGTAGAGGGCCGCGACGTATTCAGTGGCAAGCCTCGGGTGCAAACGCTCGACCCGGATGAGGCGTCCCTGGCGATCCGTCCCACCGTCGACGGCATCGTGGACGCGCTAGCCAACGTTCTCGACCAGCTGCCGCCTCAGGCGGTGGGGGACATCATGCAGCTCGGGGTGCTCGCCTTCGGCGGAGGGTCCCTGCTGGAGGGGTTCCAGAAGCACCTGGAGGATGCCCTCGGCTTCGCCGTGACCCTGGCCGAGCGCCCCCTCACCTGCGTCGCCGAGGGAGCCGGCAGGTCCCTGGTGCTGCCGTCGGTCGTGGCCGCTTTCAGAGGCGCCCCGCCGACCTTCTGAGCGCTTCAAAGGGGCCTGACTCCCGGCGGGGCATGCGCGCGAGCCAGGAGGCTGAACCGGCTCAGAGCCAGACTGGGCGCCCCGGGCAGCCCTGAGATCGCCGCCGGGCGGGTGGGGGCGGCGGCCCTGGTCGCCCCCACCGCCGGTCCCTGGGTCGAACTCACGATGGGCCAAGCCTGGGTAAGCGCGGCCACCGCCGACCTGGGATCCGCCTGCATCCGGGAGGTCGGGGCGGTGCCAGGAGCGGCAGCAAGGCCCCTGGACGGGGACGGGCCGCTGGTCGGTCCCGACGATGCCGACGCCGGCACCGAGGCCAGAACCTGCCGCTCGTTGGCGAAGAAGTACTGCATGATGTCCTTCACTGGGATCTGGCAGTCGTAGAAGCCCTGGCCGCCCCCCCGCACCACCATGTCGACCACGATCTGGGGGTCCGACATCGGCGCCAGGGCGGTGAACCAGGCGTCTGGTCCCCCGTTGGGAGCGCCGGGGTCCTGGGCGGTGCCGGTCTTGCCCCCAGCGTCGATGTGCATCCCGCTCAGCATGTCCGCGGTTCCCTGGGTCACCGCCAGCCGCAGCCCCGCCCGGACCGAGCCCAGCCGGCTGGCGAAGGACAGCTGCTGGGGGGCCGGGAACTTGATCGCCTGCAGCGGCAGGGAGGAGGTTTGGCTGTCGAGCAGGCCGAGATGGGGCACGATCTTGGTACCGGTGCCGACCTCCGCCGTCCAGAGGGCGTCCTGGATCGGGGTGGCCGTGACGTACCCCTGCCCGATCCCCAGAATCACAGTGGATCCTGGGTACCAGGTCTGGCCCTGCTTGGCCACGCTCGCCGGAGTTCCCAGGTAGCCCGGGATCTCCCCGGGGAGGTCGATCCCGCTCAGCTGGCCGGCGCCCATCTGGTGGGCCACCGCGACCATCCGCTGCGGCCCCAGGGCCACCGCCAGCTTGTAGAAGTAGACGTCGTTGGACCAGGCGATGGCCTGGGACAGGTCCTGGGGCGGCAGGGTCGTCCAGTTGTGGAAGGTGTGCCCGTCATAGGTGAAGTAGTACCCCGTGGGAATGGTCTGGTTGGCAGGGATCGCGTTATAGACGGCGTCCGCCGAGGAGACCACCAGCTTGAAGTTCGAGCCCGGGGGGAGGGCGGTCTGGGTGGCGTGCTCCAGCAGCGGGCTGCCAGGGGCCGAGAGCAGGGCCTCGATGGCGGCGCTGTTGCGCGGCGCCTCGAAGATGTTGTTGTTGTAGGCCGGCCAGCTGGCCATCGCCAGGACCTGCCCGGTCTGCGGGTCCAGGGCCACCGCCGCCCCCTGATCTCCCCGCTGGGAGTCGGGATAGACCCCGGCGATGGCCTTCTGCAGCAGGCTGGTGGCCAGCTGCTGCAAGGAGAGGTCGAGGCTGGTGACCACGGTGCCGCCATTCTGGGCCGGGATGGTTTGGCCGAGCGCGACCGGAACCCCCTGAGCGTCCACCAGTATGCCCTGGGAGCCGTAGCGCCCGGCCAGCTGCTTCTGGTACTCCAGCTCCAACCCCGCCTGACCAACGGCGGCACCGGGGGGCAGCAACCCCAGGCTCTTCACCTGCTGGGATGTCTCTGCCCCGGTGTAGCCGAGGATCGGGCCCAAGGTCGAGCCGTAGGGGTACACGCGCCCGGGCGCGGGCTCGACCAGGACCCCCGCAATGGAGGCACTCTGGATCTCGGTCCCCTGGACGGTGGAGAGCCGGCTGGCCAGGGTCACGGTGTAGGTGCCATCGGTGGGGCCGGCCAGCTGCTTTTTCAAAGCTGGGACGGTCTCATCGAGCAGGCCCGCCAGCCGCGAGAGATTGGCTCCTGTCACCAAACCCGGAATCCCCAGCACCTGGTCGGCCGCGGGGTCGGTCGCCAGCACCTGTCCGTGCCGGTCCTCGATCACGCCGCGCGCGGGTGGCAGCGGAATCCAGCGGGTCATCTCGGTCAGAGCGGCCTGCCTGAGGGTGATCCCGTGAAGGCGCTGCAGCTGCCAGGTGAGCCCGCCCAGCAGCAGCAGCGACACCGCCAGGGCACCGGCCACGGTCTTGGCCAGACGGGGCCGGAAGACGTGGACGGGGGTCAATCTCCAGAGGCGGCGCCGGTCGGCGTCGAGCCGCGACCCCATGATCACCCCGAAGGCGGCCATGTGGGCGACCGCGACCGTGCCGCCGTAGCCGAGCAGCGGGATGGGGACCCCGGCCAGCGGCAGCACGCCCAGGTTCCCTCCCACGGAGAGCGCCACCTCAGCCCCCACCAGGGCGGCCATGATGCCCGCGATCAGGGAGCCGTGCAGGGTCCGGGAACGGGTGGCGGCCGCCGCCAGGCGCCAGATCAGGATCACCACAGCCAGCAGGGCCACCGCTCCCGCCACCAGGCCGAACTGTTCGACCAGGCTGGCGAAGGCGAGGTCGGTCTCCCGGGCGGGGAGATAGGTGGTCAACAAGCGGCCGATCGGCGAGTGGGCGATCCCCAGCAGCCCTCCGGACGCGATCGCGATGTGGGACTGGAGGACGGTCCAATTGCCGCCCAGGGTGCTGGCGCCGCCATCCAGGAAGGTGTGCAGCCGGGCCAGCTGGTACGGTCGCAGGAGGTGCAGCCCGATGGGTAGCAGGACCAGCCCAAGCACCAGCAGGGCCCCCAGAACCCTGACCCGCACCCGCCCCAGCACCAGGGCCGCCACCACGATCACCGCGAGCAGGGCCGAGGTGCTGAGATCGGGTTCCAGCAGGGTGAGCCCGATTGGGGGCAGAGCCAGGGCGAGGACCAGGCCCACCCGTTGCAGCTCGCGTAGCTCGCGGTGGGACATCACCTCGGCCAGCACCAGCACCAGGCCAAGCTCCGCCAGTTCCGATGGCTGCAGGAGGAAGGAGCCGATGTCCAGCCAGCGCTTGGCGCCATAGGCGTCGGTGCCGTGGACTGCGACTCCCAGCAGCAGCACCAGCGCGGCCCCGTAGGCCAGCCGGCCCAACCACGGCCAGTAGCGGCTGGGGGTGCGCCAGGCCCACACCATCACCCCCAGGCCGAGGGCCTCGGCCAGGCCCTGGTGGAGCGCCAGGGAGCGGTCTCCGATCGCGCTCAGATTGAGGATCCCGAG
>JABEUU010000193.1 GCA_013044295.1 Candidatus Dormiibacterota bacterium | reverse complement strand
TTCGACTACCTGGCCGGGCGGGTCCCGAGAGCCCCCTCGTTCCTGCGCCGAGCCGGCCTGGAGTGGAGCTTCCGGTTGCTGCGGCAGCCCTGGCGGCTGCCCCGGATGCTGCGTGGCTCGACCTTCTTTCTGGCCGTGCTTCGGGAGGGCCGTTCCCGATGAGCGCGGTGCGGCCGCTGCTGAGCGTGATCGTGCCCGCCTTCAACGAGGAGCTCAGGCTGGGGCCCTCGCTGGATCGGATGCGGGCGTTTTTGGAGTCGTCCGGCCGGTCGTACGAGGTGCTGGTGGTGGACGACGGCAGTCGCGACCAGACCGCGGCCCTGGTCCTGGCTGCGGCCGGGTCCTGGCCCCAGCTTCGGCTGATCTCGCTGCCTGGAAACCAGGGCAAGGGGGCCGCCGTCAGGGCCGGCATGCTGGCCGCCTCCGGGAGCCGCCGGCTCTTCACCGATGCCGACCTGTCGACCCCGCTGGAGGAGCTGGCCAAGCTGGAGCGGGAGCTGGACGCGGGGGCCGCGGTCGCGATCGGGTCGAGGGCCCTGCCGGGATCCCAGGTGCTCCGCCACCAGCCGCTTCACCGTGAGCTGATGGGCAAGAGCTACAACCGGCTGCTGCGGCTGCTGGTGCTGCCCGGGCTGCACGACACCCAGTGCGGATTCAAGCTGTTCACCGCCGAGGCCGCCGAGGCTTGCTTTCAGGAGCTGCAGTGCCCAGGTTTCGGGTTTGACGCCGAGGTTCTGCTCCGCGCCCGGATGCAGGGCATCCCCATCGCCGAGGTTGGGGTCACCTGGTGCAACTCGCTTGGCACCACGGTCAGCTCATTTGGCGACGGCGGCCAGATGCTGATCGACCTGTGGCAGCTGCGCCGCCGGCGGAGTGCGCCCCGCCCGCTGGCGGAGCATTTTTGAGGGTCGCCGCCAGGGCCGGGTCAAGCTGGTGGCGCCCGGGGCAGACCCGCGCCATGGGGTGGGCGGGCACGGTGGCGCGAGCCACCTCCGGGCGGTGGTGGTGGTCGGTGGCCGGCGTGGTGCTGGTCCTGGGTGGGGCGGCGGCAGGCTTGCATCTCCCCGCCTCCGGAGCCGCCTTCCTCCAGATCGCCAACGGGAAGCTCATCCAAGCTCAGGGGCTCGGTGCCCACAGCTCCTTCATGGCCGCTCCCGCCACCCAGTTGGACCTCCGCTCCTGGCTGGCCGACTTCCTGCTTGCCCAGCTCTACCGGTGGGGAGGCGTGGTAGCTCTTGAGCTGGTGGGAGCTTTCCTCGGCGCCGCGGTGGGCGGAGTGCTCTACCTCGTCGTCCGGCGGTCGCCGGTCAAGCACCCGGCGACCGCGATGCTGGCGGGGGGCCTATCCCTGGCCGCCCTCGACCAGGTGATGAACTCACCCTCCGGCGAGCTGCTGGCGCTGCTGTCCGGAGTCCTGCTGCTGTGCCTTGTCGGATTGCGCCGCGGCGAGGCATGGGCGCCCTGGGGCCTGCTGGCGCTGCTGGCCGCCTGGGCCAACCTGCAGTCGGCGGCTGTGCTGGTCGCTCCCCTCGTGGTCCTGGTGCTGCTGGTGGAGCGCCAGCAGCGGATCGGGGGTGAGGCCAGGCCCCCCGGGTGGCTGCTGGGGGCGATCCTGCTGGCGGTCTGCCTGAATCCGCGGGGGCCCCTCCTGTATCAGGGGCTGCCACTCGCCGTGGGCATGGCCGGCGAGCACCCCTTCCTACCGCTCTGGTCGAGCCCCGACTTTCACCCTTGGGGAGCCCGCCTGTCGGAGCTGGCCGGCCTGCTGCTCCTGCTCGGCTACCTGGTGGCGGGCCCCAGGCTGCGCCGCGCTGACTGCGCGCTGGGGCTGGCCGCCGCGGTGATGAGCCTGCTCTGGACCGTCTACCTGCCCCTCTTCCTCATGATCGCCGCCGTCCAGGGGTCGGCCTACCTGGCCGGGTGGGTCGCCACCCTGCCCCCGCCACCTGCGTGGAGGCCCAACCGATGGGTGGCGGGGGCGGCGCTGCTGCCGCTGCTGCTGGTAGTGGTCCTGTTGGCCCGGGCGGGCGTGCACGCCGAGCGCCAGGGCGGCCCCGCGCAGCAGCTGGCCTCGGGCCTGCCGGTGGGAGCCGCTAGGTGGCTCTCCGCGCACCCACAGGCGGGGAACTGGTACACGACCGCCGCCTACGGCGACTACTTGGCCGCCGCCTTCCCCAGAGGTCGCCACCTGGTCTGCACCAGTGATCCGGTGGCGACCGGGACCGGGCGGCTGTCTCAGTGCCAGCAGCTGGCGACCCTCAACCAGGGGGCCCTGGGCGTTTTGGCCAAGCTGGAGACCAGGCTGGCGGTGCTGCCGCCCGCCGCTCCGGAGGTGGCGTTCCTCGAAGCGGAGGGGTGGCGAGTCCGGTATCGTGATCGGGGGGCGTTGGTTCTCAGCAGCCACTAAGCCTTCTTCGGTAACCTTCAGGCCGAAGCTGAGCTCATCAAGTCGGGGGATCATGTCCAAGAAGTCAATGGCGGAGAGGCGGCAGGCTGACGCCGCCGGTGGTCCCAGAAACGGTCGCCCGGCTCCCCGGTCCAATCGCGGCGGCGCCCAGTACCGGCGCTCCGGCAAGGGGTCCTCGGGGCGGCCATGGGGCCTCATCGCCGCCATCGGCGGGGTGGTGGCGGTCTTCCTGGTTGTGATCATCGCCCTCGAGTTGACCTCCGGCCCGGCCGGCCAGGACACCCAGGTGCTGCCGGCGCCGGCCTCGGTGGTGGCGGCGGTGACCCACATCCCGACCAAGAATCTGGACCAGGTGGGGACTGGAGACGTCAACAACCCGCCCCAGCCGATCAAGGTGTCCACTCCCAAGCTGACCCTGAACGGCAAGCCCGAGATGCTCTACATCGGAGGGGAGTACTGCCCCTACTGCGCCCTGCTGCGGTGGTCTCTGGTGGGGGCCCTCAGCCGCTTTGGCAAGTTCTCCAACCTCAAGATCATCCGGGGATCGGCGACCGACTCGGCGGGCCAGAACATCGCCACCTTCACCTTCGCCCATGGGGTCAGCTACAGCAGCCCCTACCTAGCCTTCGTGGCCCGGGAGATGTACAGCAACGTCCCCGACGCCAAGAGCCCAAGCGGCTATGCGCCTTTTCAGACTTTGACCAAGCAGGAGAGTCAGATCTTCAGCACCGTGGGTACCCCTCCCGGGGCCAGCGGCCCCGGCTTCCCGTTCGTGGACTACGGTGGGCTGTCGGCCCAGATCGGCACCGAGAGCTCAGCCCCGGGCCCGACGGGTCTGCAGGGTTATAGCTGGCAGCAGATCGCGAGCTTCCTGAGCAAGCCGAGCAGCACCCCGGCGAAGATGATCCTGGGCGGGGTGAACTATGACACCGCCGCAATCTGTCAGCTGACGGGGAACAAGCCAGGCTCGGTCTGCAACACCAGCCTCATCAAGCAGCTGGAGAAGACCACCTGAGCAGTTCGCGCGCGAGGCGGCGGATCATGGCGCCCGCCGGCGGCGGATCGGAGCAGGTGAACTCGGACGAGCCCACCGGCCGCCCCGGCGGCGTCGGCGCGATCTGGCTGATGGTGCTCTCGGTCGCCGGCTTTGGGGTCGCCACCTACCTCACCACCGTTCACTACGCCAATGTGCCGCTGGCCTGCAGCGCCAGTGGCCTGGTGGACTGCAGCAAGGTGGTGACCAGCCAGTACTCGGTGGTCCCGGGCACCAGCGTGCCGATCACGGTGCCGGGGATGGCCTTCTTTCTGGTCAGCCTGGGGCTGGCGATCGCCCAGTACGTGCGGCCGCGTCGCACGGATCTGCGGCAGGCCCATTTCGGCTGGTCGGTCCTGGGGCTGCTCACGGTCTTCTATCTTGTCTACGTGGAGCTGGTGGAGATCCACCACATCTGCATCTGGTGCACCGCGGTGCACATTTTGATCCTGCTGACCCTGTTCACCACCGCCTGGCGGCTGCATCCCTCCGACGAGTTGTTAACCAGCTCCTAATCTTCGGCTGAGAGAATCTCCTCGGGCGGCGAGCTACCGCCCTAGCAGGATGGACTCTCAACCCTGGGCCAGCAGCGGCCGGCCCTCGTTCCAAGGCGACCGTGGCAGGTGCCCACCACCCTGGTCGCCCGGGCCCGGCGTCACCTCCCGCGTGCCACGCAGGGAGGCCGCCAGGGCCCTCTTGCTGCTCAGGGAAGGGCGTCCGCCTGAGCGGCGCAGGCCGGGATGCCCCGGCGCATCCAGTAGCCGGCAGAGGGATTGGATGGCAGGTGCAAAGTGGCCAGCAGACTGGTGCGGGCGAAGACCTCGACCCGCCGGTCCCGGTAGACCATGGTCCAGTTCGGTTGCCGCTGCAGAGCGTCCGGGAAGGCACTGCCGCGCTCGAACAAGACCAGCTCCGACGGGCTGGTGTCCAGGGCCTTCAGCCAGCTGGGGCTGAGATCGATGATGGCGGCGTACTCGCGCAGCACTCGCGAGCCCATCAGGGCCGCGTCGCCGAAGACGAAGACCTTGTCCTTGGGGACCGTGTAGGCGAGAAAGCCCCCGTCCCCGTATTGGTTGAAGACGCGCAGGCCGCTGGGGCCTGTCTCCAGCCAGCTGGCGGCGCAGACCGGGAACGCCCCGACATAGGTTGGGGAGTCGAGGGACGGGCTGGCCAGCACGGTCACCTGCACCGCCAGAACCGCGATCAGTGCACCCAGTGAGCCGAGCTCGAGCAGGACCGCCAGGGGAGGCTGCCGGGGGCGCAGCCGGAGGCGCCAGCGGGCGGCCAGCTCCCGTCGGATCCTCTCCGCCAGGAAGATCCAGACCGGCATCCCCGCCACCACCAGAATGACCAGGTTGCGAACCGACTGCAGGGTGACCAGCAGGCTCAGCCCCAGGACCAGGAGCTCGCGCAGCGCCAGCCCGCGGTAGCGCACCACCAGGAAGAGCAGGCTGACGATGAAGATCAGGAGTGGGGCCAGCACCCCGCCGTGGAAGTCCGGGCTGTGCCACTCCTGGATGAGGTTCTGCTGGGCGCTGCTGAACTGAGTCTGGAACGGGTAGAAGATGATCACCGGGCCGTTGGGGTTGATCAGGCTGGCGGCGAAGGATGCGATGGTGGCCCAGAGCAGT
>JABEUU010000192.1 GCA_013044295.1 Candidatus Dormiibacterota bacterium | reverse complement strand
GGGCGGCAGGGCCGCTGCTCGCTTTCGACACCGAGACCACCGGCCTGGACGTGGACCAAGAGCGGATCGTGACCGCTTACCTAGGCGATGGGGGGGAGGGTGAGCGGAGCTGGTTGGTCAATCCTGGCGTCCCGATTCCACCGGAGGCCACCGCCGTCCACGGCATCACCACAGAAGAAGCCCAAGCTCACGGGCGGCCCGCCGCCGACTCTATCGCCGAGATAGTGGAGGCGCTGGCAACAGCCCTCTTGGGCGGGGCCGCTGTGGTGACCTACAACGCCAGCTACGACTTCACCCTGTTGGACCGGGAGTGCCGCCGTCACGGGGTCCGTGTGCTGGAGTCGTGGCTCGGCCGCCCGGTCGGGCCCATCGTGGACCCGCTGATTCTGGATCGGCACGTGGACCGCTACCGCTCGGGCAAGCGCACCCTCGCCGCCGCCTGCCAGGTGTACCGCGTGGAGCTGCAGGGGGCCCACAATGCGCGCAGCGATGCGTTGGCGGCCCTGGGAGTGGCTCGCGCCCTGGCTGCCCGATACCCCGAGCTGGCGGCTCTCTCCGCGGATTCGGTCCATCAGGTACAGGTCGGGGCGGCCCTGGACCAGGCAGCCAATTTCGCGGCCTACCTGCGCCGGCAGGGCACTGTGCCCCGGGGCGTGGATGGGTTGTGGCCGCTGAGGCCGCCATCTTAGGGCAGCGTCCGCTCGTTTTGGGTAACCGGCGCAGAGCCGCCGAGGGGGCATCTATCCAGACTTCACTCTGCGGTAGGGCGCTCGACACTATGTGTCGCCATGGTGCTGCTACTGCCATCGCATTCTGAGCACCGGATGTTGTCCGTTTTGGGGACGTCTCAGGGCTGGGCGGGTTGGCCGAGTCCGCCCGGTACCTGCGGGCGCGCCTGGCGGCCAGCCAGAAGCAGTGCTACGCGATCATGCAGGACGTCCAGGTGGCCGGCGGGGCGCTCCTGGAACCCGGCCCTCTCCATGCCGGCATTGAGTGGTTGCACCGCCGGGAATGGATGGAACGGCCGCCCAGCGAAAGCCGCCGGCGTCCGTACCAGCTGACGCCTTCGGGTCGGGCCGTCTCGATCCGGTAGTCAGCGGACCTGCGAGCCTTTGCCAAGGATCTCCTGCAGGTGGGCTCCGCCCGTCAACCACCGTTGGGTCTATCTCTTTCCGGCCGGATGATGGCGAGACCATGGGTCCGCCCTGCGGAAGCGCGCCTGTCCGTGCCGTTTGGCGCCAGCCTTCTGGTCGACCGTTTGGACGGCACGGCCGACGCGTCGACGGACGCTCTGCCCGCCCACCTCTTGCGAAGTGGGGACAGCCAGCCCATAAGTGGCCGCGGCGGAGTCGCCCCGAGCCCCAGGGAAGGTGGACTCGCTCTGCCTGGGGCAGACGCCTGGAACCGGGGTCCAGTGTGGGCAGTCGCGGCTACCGGCTCGCGTCTTCTCTTCGTCGCACGGGCACTGCTGCTGCCGTGTCGCTTCTCGCAATCAGGGCTCGAGAGCCCTCTCTGTCAACGTGGGGTGAGGCGGGCAGTTGGCCAGAGCGGCACGGCCAAAGGCGCATTCGCGCCCGGCGCGGCTTGGGGGCAGCGGCAGGGGACCGGAGCCAGCCCTTCAAGCGACCTCGGCCGTTCGCAGTTGCCGCTGAGCGAGCTTGCCGGCCGGGTTCCAATCCATCATGGTGGACGGCCGCTCGCCCTGGGCCAGCCCTCGAGTCTGCTGGATCGGTCATCGGTCGCGGCCGCCTCCAACTCCAAGCTCGCCCCGAAGTGCCCGGCGCGACTCCGGGAAGGCGGCCAGCCCCAGCAGGATGGCCGTGTTACAAGAGCTGGTCAGGATGCCGGGCACTGGGGTGGTGGCGAAGAGGGCCCAGACCAGGCCCAGGGCGATTCCGGCGGCGCAGAACACGATGGCACCGTGGTAAATGCGCCGGCTGGGCCGCTGCGTCAACCAGCCTATCCAGGTGCCCACGCCGCCAAACAAGCTCAGCCCGGTCCCCGTGGCGAGCACCCACCAGTCCAGGGTTGGTGCGAAGCCGGGCTCGCCCCGGCTCACGACTCCGGGGATGCCGCCGCCGCCGCCGAGCAGGAGCGCGCCGCTCAGGACCAAGAGCCCGCCAATGACCAGCCAGAACGAACTTTCAGCTGGAGCAGACGGCGGGAGACCGTCACCGCCCTTGGAATCGGCGCGCTGGTCACGGGCTCCTCCGAGTGGGGTCAGCCGACGTCAGGGGTGGGCGCGATCACCTGCCTCAGGCCGTAATCACCAACTGCGGCCCCGTCCAGCCCGCGGCGGCGCCCAGGCCGAGTCCGGCGCGCGGTGCGCAGGAGTCCCGGCCCATGGCACCGTTGGTCCGAGCGACCCCGGGGAACCCCAGAGGAGGGCCGGAGCTTCCGTCCGCTCCTCCCGGCACCGCCTTGGCCGGCCCGGATCAGGGCAGCGGGCTCACCGCGCGCCTGCGGGCACGGGTTCCTCACTCAACCGCCCACCGCCCGTGGTGGGCGAGGGCCACACCAGGTCATCATCCTCCAGCGCCTCCGGCTCGATCAGGGGGGCGACCCCGGTCTGGAAGAGAGCCAGGGCCAGGGCGGCCCGTTCCGCGGTCTGGCCCTGGGCGAACTCCAGCCCCACCACCAGCGGCGGGCTCGGCTGCCGCTGCGACAGCGGGCTGGCGCTGCGAATCACCCCCGCAAAGGAGTAGGTCCGGTCGTCGATGGTGATCTCAATGGTGGCCACCTGCCCGGGCTCAGGAGGGGATGCGGAGGCGGGCACCAGGGCGCGCACACCGGTCAGGGAGGCGTCCAGGAGCTGGACCGGATCCTCTCCCAGCCGGGCCGGCGCGTTCACCTCGAACCGGACCGCGGCCCGGCGCTCGGCCCCGAAGCGCTTGGCCCGGATCCTGCCGACCGCGGTGAGCAGCAGGCCTCCGTTGACCAGCAGCCAGAACAAGGAGCCGTAGGCGAGCCAGGGGACGCTGTAGCGCAACGGGGTCAGCCCCAGCAGGCTGGCGATGGTCCAGGGGACGGTTAGAGCGGAGGCCGCCAGAAGGACCCAGAGCAGGCCGGGCACCGGCCGGCGGCTGCGACGTTCCCCAACCCGACCCTTGGGGGTGACCCGAAACGACGGCCTGCCGGGGGCCAGCAGCCTCAGGGTGGCCCTCAGGTTGGCAGGCATCCGCACCACCTCGAAGACGGTGCCGATGAGCTGGGGGGAGGTCCCCCTGGTAAGGCGGCGCAGGGCGTACCGCTGGACCAGGAAGGTGATCCCGAAGATGGGTAAAAAGGCGGTCAGGGGAGCCCGTATGGGCACCGCCGCTGTCCAGAGCACCACCATCGGAGCCAGCAGGAAGGCCAGCGAGCGCCAGGAGTCGAACCAGCCCAGCAGAGTCGCCATGTAACTGGTCCGCTGCATCAGGGTGAGGCCGCTCACGAAGGCGGGATTCTCGGTCCGCAGCACCTGCATCGCGCCTGTGCCCCAGCGCAAACGCTGGTCGGAGTATTGGGTGGCGTCCCCGGCCGCCAGCCCGTGAGAGAGAGCCTCGTTGTGATAGACGGTCTTCCACCCCCGGCGATGGAGCCGGATGGTGGTGTGGATGTCCTCGGTCAGGGTCTCCACCGCCATCCCGCCAACCTCCTCCAGGGAGCGGACCCGCAAGACGGAGCCGGTGCCGCAGCAGAAGGCGGCGTTCCAGCGATTTCTTCCGGCCAGGACGACGCGGTAGAAGAGGCGCTGCTCGTTGAACTCGTCGGCGTGCTCGAAACTCTCCAGGTTGTAGAAATCCTGGGGGGTCTGCACCAGGGCCACCCGGGGGTCGTCGAAGTAGCCGATGGTGTTGCTGAGAAAGTCGGCTGACGCCACATGGTCGGCGTCCAGGAGCACCACCAGGTCGGCGTCGATGTGGCTCAGGGCGTAATTGATGTTGCCCGCCTTGGCGTTCTCATGGGTCGGCCGGGTCAGGTAGTGGGCTCCCAGCCGCCCTGCCAGGCGGGCCACCTCCAGCCGGTCGCCGTCGTCGAGCACCCAGGTCTCATGGCGAAGCCGCATGCTCACCGCCGCCGCGATGGTGGGCAGGAGGATCTGCTCAGGCTCGTTGTAGGTGGGGATCAGGACCGCCACCCGGAAATAGGTGCGCGAGCGCTTGGTGGTCGGCACCTGCCAGTCGAGGTCCCACAAGCTGGTGCTGAACAGCGCCAGTCCGCCGACCGCGTAGGCCTCCAGCAGAAGCAGGGGGATGGAGATCCACCAGACCGCCAGGTTGACGGTCTCCAGGGCGCGCCAGCTGAGATAGGCAACGCTGAGCAGAAGCGCCAGCATGGTGACCGCCTGGGTCCACCGCTTGCTGATCTCCGACTCCGGGACGGGCATCGCCGACTGGGGAAAGGGCTGGTTCCCGAGCTGGCCACGCAGGCGGGCCAGGTCGCCTTGATTACGCCGCTTCGCCATGGGTCTCCTTGGGCAGGCTCAGCCCGAGCCTGGTCACCAATCAAAGAGGCAGGCCCGGCCGCGCCCACGGCGACGGGCTCACGCCTGTAATGGTTGTAGCCCGCGGCCGGTGCGGTCCCAGTCGCGGCCTGGTTGCAAGTCTGGATGCGGTTGTGACAGGCGCTGAAGGTCAGCGTTTCAAGTTCGCAGGGTCCGGTCTGAGAGTGGGGCAGGCCATCGCGCCCAAGCAGGCGTGGTCAGCGCTGGGGAGTCCCCCGGATCGGGGCGCACGGTGGTAGC
This sequence comes from Candidatus Dormiibacterota bacterium, assembly GCA_013044295.1. Classification (GTDB taxonomy): domain Bacteria; phylum Chloroflexota; class Dormibacteria; order Aeolococcales; family Bog-877; genus AG-12. The sequence goes on along the minus strand of JABEUU010000192.1, from coordinate 2,916 downwards.
GCTAGACTCGCCCGCAGAGCGTCGAGCGGCGGCTGCAGGCAGCTGGCGGGTGAGGATCGGACCGGACCCTGCGCAAGCAGAGGGGGGAACCAACTTGTTGGAATCGGGCGAGAGGACCAGGAGCGCCGAGCTATACCCGGCCGCCGAGCTGGCCTTCGAGAGCTGGGAGGTGGTCAAGGATCTGGTCGACGAGCTCATCGACCTGCAGCTGAACTACCGCCAGTCGGGGCATCCCGGTGGGTCCCGGTCGAAGGTTCACATGCTCCTGGCGACCATGCTCTCCGGGGCGATGCGCTGGGACATCCAGCGGCCGTGGCGGCGGTTCGGCGATCGTTTCGTGCTCTCCGCCGGGCATACCGTGCCCTTGGTCTACTCAACCCTGGCTGTGCTCAACGAGGCGCTCCGGGCCCGGCATGAGCGGGACCACGACGAGCGCTTCGCGTTTCCGGATGGCGGCCGCTGGGCGCTCACCTGGGAGGACCTGCTCGGGCTGCGCCACCGAGGTGGGCTCCCTGGGCATGCCGAGATGGCGGGCAAGACTCTCTTCTTCAAGTTCAACACCGGCCCCTCAGGACACGGCATGCCCCCGGCTGCGGGGGAGGCACTGGCCCTCAAGCTGGCTGGGGCGGAGGAGGTCAAGGTTTTCGCGGTCGAGGGGGAGGGTGGGCTGACTCCCGGAGCCGCCCATGAGACCAAGAACTCCGCCTGGGGGCTGGGCCTCTCCAACCTGGTCTTCCTTGTCGACTGGAACGACTTCGGGATCGACCTGCGGAGCGCCTCCTCGGTCGTGCACGGCGGCCCGGCCGACTGGTTTCAGCCCTACGGCTGGCGGGTCCGCGGGACCAGTGAGGGCATGGAGTGGGGGCCGGTCACCAGGACCGTGCTGGACGTCGCCCTCGGTGAGAACCCGGATCGGACCCCGTCGGTCGCCTGGTTCAAGACCCGCAAGGGGCGTGGCTACGGTAAGTACGACGCCCCCTCCCACGGCAGCCCTCACCCGCGCAACAGCGAGGCGTTCTGGGCCGGGCGCAAGCAGTTCATGGCCCGCCACTTCGTCACCTACCAGGGGGTGGACGAGCCAGCGCCCCAAGACCCGGAGGCCCTGGCGGAGCAGGCCCGGGCCAACCTCGAGATCGCGATCTCAGTGCTGCGGCGAGACCCAGCCCTGGTCGACTACCTCTCCGACCGGCTGCTGGAGATCGCCCAGACGGTGCCGGAGCGGATCGAGAGTTTCAACCTGGGAGGCGGCGGAGGGAAGATCTTCTCGGATCCCAAGCTCACCGACTTTCGCTCCTATCCGAAGGAGCTGTACCAGAGCCCGGGAGAGCGCCAGCCCAACCGGGCCGCTCTGGCCACCTGGGGCGCCTGGGTCAACGCCTACGCTAGACGGGAGTACGGCAGGCCCCTCTTCATAGTCAGCTCCGCCGATCTGGCCGACTCCACCAACGTCAGCGGCTTCGGCAAGGACTTTGGCGAGCTGCCGGGGTGGGGCTGGTACGAACGGGACAGCAACCCCCGGGGAACGGTGCTACCCCAGGAGATAACCGAATTCACCAATGCCGGGATCGCGGTGGGGCTGGCGACGGTCAACTTAGCCGAGGATCCGTTCCAGGCGTTCAACGGCTTCTGGTCGGCATGCTCCACCTATGGCTCCTTCAGCTACCTCAAGTACGGGGAGATGCGCCTCTTCAGCCAGCTGGCCCAGGACTGCGAGCTCAAGGTGGGCAAGGTGATCTGGGTCGCCGGCCACTCGGGCCCGGAGACGGCTGAGGACTCCAGGACCCACTTCGGGGTCTTCTCGCCCGGGGTGACCCAGCTCTTTCCGGACTCCCAGGTGATAGACCTGCACCCCTGGGAGTACAACGAGGTGCCGGTGGTGCTGGGAGCGGCGCTTCGGGCCTCGGCTCCGATCATCGCCCTCCACCTCACCCGCCCGGCGATCGAGCTCCCAGACCGGGAGAGGCTCGGCATGCCGTCTCACTTTGAGGCGGCGCGCGGGGCCTACGTGATGCGGCAGTTCCGCCCCGACCAACCGCGCCTGGGGACCGTTTTCATACGGGGAAGCGTGCCCACCGCCAACCTGGTCTCGGTGCTCCCGGAGCTGGACAGAGCCGGCCTCAATGTCAAGGTGGTGGCCGCGATAAGCCCGCAGCTCTTCCAGCTCCAGGAAAGAGCCTATCGGGAGGAAACCATCTCCCCGGCGGACCGTTGGGACGCAATGGTGATCACCAACGGAGCCTTCAAGCTGATGGCCGACTGGGCCTCGGGTGAGCTGGCCGCCGAGTACTCGCTCTCTGCCGATTGGGATGGCCGCTGGCGCACGGGCGGGAGCGTCGAGGAGGTGATGGACGAGGCCCACCTGTCAGCCCAGCACATCCTCGCCGGGATAGAGAGGTTCTGCCGGGAGCGGGAACAGCGGCTGGCTAGGCTCTCGCTGTTAGTCGAGTCGGTCCAGCGGCGGTAGTCGAAACCACCGCCGCTGGCCGTCGCCAGGCCGCTGCGGGGCTGGCGAGTAGAACCTTCGGCGGCCGCTCATCCGATCAGGAGCAGGCGTAGTCCCCGTCGAAGGGATGGCCGAACCACTGGGTGATAGCGACCGCGCCACCGGTGAAACTGGACAGCGCGCAATTGGACTGGGCCCCGGAGAGGTTGCGAGCTCCGGGGATCCAGTCCGCCATCACGGGGAAGGTGGGGCCGCCTGTGGCACCATAGGTAGCACCATAAGTCGTGCGCGTTCCCACGATCTGGTCCCACTGAGAGCGGGTGGAGTAGATGCCAATCGGCGAGGTGCTTCCGCCGGCGCCGGCAGTGTCCAGTCCCGCCAGCATCCCCTGGATGGCGGCGATGTTCATGGTGGTATTGGACCAGCTGTTGGCAGTCTCGACGTCGAGCCACCAGGGATAGGCACTTGCTGCG
>JABEUU010000191.1 GCA_013044295.1 Candidatus Dormiibacterota bacterium | reverse complement strand
TCGAGCAGCACCACCCAGCCGGCATGACCGCCGGCCTGGATCAGTCGGGAGACGAAGCGGAACCGCTGCCGGGAGAGGTCGCGCTCCTTGATCGCGCCCAAACGGTAGGTGGCGGCGGCGCCCGCCTCCTTGAGCCGCCGCCGCAGGTCGGCGACCGGGAGCGGGTCGCCCGCCCAGAAGCGCACGATCCTGTCCGCGAACTCCTCGTCGCCGAGCCCGTACTCGTGGAGGAACAGGGTGGCCGCGAAGCGACTGTCCACCGGCACCTGGTCCTGGTGCGCCCAGCGGTAGAGCTCGGCATAGAGAGGGGAGTCGACCTGCACCCCGGCCGCGATCTCGTCGATCGCAGAGCCCGGACGTCCGGGGACCTTGGCAGCGTCGATAGCCGCCCGGAACACCTTGGCGACGTCCTGCAGAGGTGTCTCCTTGGAGATCACCACCTGGGAAACCACAAAGCCCTGCGAGAGGGCCAGGTGGGCCAGGTGCTCGAGCACATGGCTCTTGCCGGTGCCGAACCCGCCGCCGATCATCATCCCTCCCGGCGCCGGCCCGTCGGGCAGGGCTCGAATCGCCCCGAGCAATTCGCTGAAGCGATCCTCGATGCCCTGCTGCATGGAGCCCAGCACCGCCACTGCGTCGCGGTTGGGGACGCCGGCCCGGAGCGCCTCCAGGGCCCGGCGCCGGGCGACGAGAAGGTCGGCGCTCATGCCGCCTCCAGACGGACCAGGGCCGAGAACGGGTTGTCCCGGTGGCGGTCCCGGACCTCGTCGAAGATCCGCAGCTTGAGCGCCTGATAGGCGTCGAGCCCCCGGGGGGAGTCGGACAGAAAGGCCGGTGAGGCCACGACCATGATGATGCAGTTGGCCATCTCGTCGGTGTTGTCCACCAGCTGGCGCAGGACCTCGTAGGCATCGAGCAGGGACGCCTTGGTGTAGTAATGGCCGGACCGCTCCGCCGGGCTGGGCCGCCGGGCCACCCCCAAGCGGCGGATGTCCAACTCGATCGCCAGCCCCGCCCGGTCGTTGACCGCGAGCCAGTGCGCCAGTGAGAAGAGTAGGTGGCGAGCGTTGTGACGGCCGATGCGGCGGAAGATCAGGGCCGACCTCAAGACCGAGATCTGGCGCAGGTCGCCCCGCAGCCAGTCCAGCACGGCGGCGTGCTCGGCGTCCACCACCTGGCCGCTGCGCAATTGGGCCTGGCAGAGGCGCAGCATGGCAGTTCGGAACTCCTGCACCATGCTGTAATCCTGATGGACCGAGCGCTGCAGCTGCCGGTCGACATCGCGCTTGAGTTCGCGCACGTCCACCCGGTAGTGCGCGGCGAGCCGGTCCAGCGCAACGCCGCCCTCCAGGGGCGCAGGGTAGCCCGCAGCCGCCAGCGCCTTGCGCGTCGCCACGACCGCCAACTGGTCCCAGTCCAGCTGGCGCGCGACATCGAAGAAGACCTGCTCCAGAAGGTGGACCCGGGTGTTGGCCGCGTCCACGTTTGCCACCGCGTACCCGGCGTCGCTGCCCGCCGCCTCGAACCGATCCCGGAACGCGGCGGCCGAGACGTCGTCCGCCGGGACGACGAACTTCACCGCGGCTCCGCCTTGGTCCACGTATCCACGCAGGTATTCCCTGGCCAGGAAGGAGACGTACTCGTCCACCGGGATCACCGCCGTGGCTCCGTGAAGGCCAGACCGGCGTAGATCTTGCTCTGGCCGCTGCGGGTCACAGTGGTGAGCACCCCGCCACCCCGGGTCAGGGCGCTTGCGGGCAGGCTCATCTGGCGGCCGTCCCTGACCTCTACCACTCCGCTCTGGTCGAGCAGGTACATGTCCCTGGCGAACTCCTGGCGGGTGTAGTCGCGCGCCGCGCCGGGCAGCAGGGTCAGTACCCGATGCACGTCGATCAGCTTCGCGGGCGCTCCCCGGCGCAACCCCTTGGCTCCCACCACGTAGTCGTAGGCCGCCGCCAGGCTCTCGATGAAGGACTCAGGCTTGAACTTGGGGGGCCGCTGCTGCAGCGCCTGCAGGTGGCGGACCAGCACCGAAGGCCGCACCCGGCGGTCCTTCTGCTTGTCCACCATCACCGTGGCATCGGCGGGGGCCACCTGCACGATCGTCGGATAGCACAGGATGCGGTCGTCCGACTCGAAGGCCTGCACGTCCAACGCGGCCGCCGTGGCCAGGAGCTCCTGGGCGTACTGGCCGGAGGAGAACCAGGCGCCAACATCGAACTGCCATCCTCGCCGCAGGTCGTCCGCCGCCGTGGCCGCCTGAGCTGTCAGTTCGAAGGCGCTCTCCGTCGCCTGCTGGAGGTCTCGGACGATCCCGACCGACGCGGCGGACTTGGCCTTCCGGGCTGCCTTGAGGGCGGCAGTTAGCGCCCTGATGGCGGAGTCGGCATCCCTCTCGACCGCCTCCAGCGCGCCCTCAAGGCTGGGGGGTTGGGTGGTCATGGTGCGTCTCCTTCGAAAATCTCGAGGCTGGGCGGAGAGCCCGACTCCCACTCGTCCCCCTGATGCCCGCCGCCGGTGGTCGGTAGGACCTCGAGGGCAAGGTCGCCCAGGGGCGAGAAGCCGAGCAGGAGAGTGTCGTTGAGGCGGGCGCCGGCGGCCATAGCCACCGCGCGCACCGAATTTCGCGTCGGCTGCGAGCCCTGGTGAGCCAGGCTCACCGGGCCCCACCGGCTGGTGAAGGTCCGGCGCCCTCCCTGCGCCAATCCAAGGCCCTGGGCAAGTGTTGCCGGGATCTCAGCCTGGCCACCCTCCAGCACGTCCTGGTCGACGCGTACGCGCAGCCACAGCCGCTCCGGTCCCGGCGAGCGAATGCCGGCGAGCTTGACGTTTCTGGCTGGGATCGCTGGGCGCCGGCGAGGCGCCCTCTTGGCCGCACGGCGGTGTTCCTCGTCCCAGCCAGGAAGACACACCGCGCCTAGCTTGGTCCGGGCGAAACGGTGGGATCGAAGGGCTGCTGCCAGCCCCATCTCATCCGCCGCACGCCCGCCGGCGGCGAGATCCCGCGAGATCTGCTCAACGGTGCGAGGCGAACTATGGGCGTCGAGAAGGCGTTCGACCACGTCCACCAGGGGACCGGAAACCACCACCGCCAGGTCGTGGACGACAATCGCCCCACTGGCTGCGAGCCAGGGCGCCAGCTGGTCGGTATTGATCATCAGTCCGGTGAGCTCATTCTCGACATCGGCCATCGGGCGGACGCCGCCGTCAGCTGCCAGGCACTCGGCCGTGAGGCGCAGAGCCCGTCTGGGCTCAAGGGCGAGCCAGGGCGGCCGGCCGGGTACGGCCGCGTAGGGACCAGCCAGCCACGGCAGCAGCTCTGCAGCCGGCGTCACCTGGGCGCCGAGTTCGGTCAGCAGGTCGGCCATGAGGTCTGTGGTGGTGACCCCGCCGAGTTGGCTCCGAAGGGTGCGGACCGCCCAGGACAGCGGCCCAGGCGCTTCATCGAAGGCCTTGCGAATCCGCGCCCCGGCGCTGCGGACCACCTGACGGACGCGCTCAGGGGACACGCCCTCGGCAGCAGCGCGCTTGGCCCGGGACCCCGGCTCCGGCGGCAGGGCCCAAGCCGCGAACCGCCGCTGAGCGCGCTCGTCGCCGGCCGCTGTCAACAGCGCCGCTGCGGCCGCGGTCAGGTCGAGCGCCCACGGCGCGTACAGACGCAGCAGCCGGGTAGATGCGCCCCGCACAGGGTGAGGTTCTCTCCCGCGGCGCTTCTCCAACAGGGCCTCCACCAGCGGCTGGCGCGCGAGTCCGCGCTCAAAACCTATCAGGAGGGCCAGCTCCTCCTCCCCCAGATCGGCTGCGCGTTGCAGCCCCTCGACAGCCACCGGCCAAGGATAGCGGGCGACACGGCCTCGCCATCCGCGGTAGCCCGGGCTGCGATACGCCCACTCTGACCTCAGGGCTCATCGGTGAGCTGACCGCTTCCCCGAGGGGACCGGGGGCCTGCCGCGCCAACTGTCTGAGAGGTGGGCAGGCCAACGCCCGGGCGGGGCCGGCGCTTCGACGCCCCGGTCAGTCCGGATCGCCCAGAGCCCAGCGCTCCAGCGGCTTGCGGGCCAGGAAGACGAGCACCACCGCGAGCACCGCGACCACCACCGCCAGCACCACCCCGATCAGCCCGATCGTGCCACTGAGGTGTTGGTAGGCCTTCCCCAGCTCGAAGCCGAGCAGGCCGTAGGCGGTCGCCCAGGCGATCCCCCCCAGGGCGTTGAAGAGCAGATAGGTGGGCCAGCGCATCTCGCCGGCCCCGGCCAGGATCGCGCCGAAGGTCCGCAGCACCGAGAGGAAGCGGGCCACGAACACCGCCAGCCGCCCGCGCCGGGCGAAGAAGCGGTCCAGCAGCAGCAACCGGCGATGGTCGAGGCCGACGAAGCGCCCCCAGCGCTCCAGCAGCCGCCGCCCGAAGAAATAGCCGATCCCGTAGCCGAAGTTGTCGCCCACGATGGCCCCAATGGCCGCCATCAGGATGACCACCGGAAGGCTCAGCCGCCCGGTCTCGGCCGAGTAGACCGCAGCCAGGATCAGCATGGTCTCGCCCGGGAAGGGGATCCCGGTCGACTCCACCATCGGCGCCAGCAGCACCGCCACGTAGCCGTAGACGTGGATCAGGTGTCCGGGGCTGAGGTTCACGAGGCAGGCTGGTCCGCGTACGGAAGTTGAGGCTCTTCGATGGCCGCCGCGGCGGGCTCCAGC
>JABEUU010000037.1 GCA_013044295.1 Candidatus Dormiibacterota bacterium | reverse complement strand
GTTCACCCAGTGAAGATTACCGTTCCGGAGCCACGCCTCCCGGCAGGCGGCGCATGCTCAGGACCCGATAGCGGCGCTCGAAGTCGGCCAGGGGCTCGCGCCGTACGCGGCTGCGCTCGCTGCAGGCGTGGAGCACCTCTCCCGGGCCGAGCACCAGGGCCACGTGACTGAAGCGCCGCGGTCCCCGGCTGATCGCCGCCACCAGGTCGGCCGGCTGGAGCTCCTCGCGGCCCACTTTGGTTCCCAGCCGGCGCTGCGCCCGGCTGTTGCGCGGGAGCAGGACGCCTTGGGTGAGGAAAGCCCGCCAGAGCAGCCCCGAGCAGTCCATGCCCGTGGCTCCGGTCCCGCCCCAGACGTACGGTTGCCCCTCGTAACTCAGCGCCGCGGCCAGCACCCGCTCGGGGCTCCAACTGGCCTCACCCTGGGTGATGTCGACTGGCGGATCTCCCGCCGATGAGGGCGGGCCCAGGCGGTAGCCGCCGTCCCGGGCCACCCACCCCAGGGCGTGGCCCGGAGCCCTCACCAGGAAATGGCCGGCGCGGATGGCGATCACCTCAGCTGGGGGATCCCCGGGAAGCAGCTGGGTGACTCGCTCCGGCTCGGCTCCTGGCTCGGGGGGCGTCCGCCAGACGTTGAGAGCGGGCGCCCCCGCATGCAGGCCGACACGGGCCCTGCGCTCCCCCAGCACCAGCAGGCGAGCCCTCGCTGCCGGCCAGAGCTCGGCCAGCCGCGCCCTCACCTGGTCCGCCTGAGCCGAGGTGGCGACCCAGCCCTGAAGGCCCTGGGGCACCACGGTCAGGTCCATCAGTGGAGGCGCTCCATAGCGGTGGGCGGCCTCCTCCCGGAGGCCTTCCAGTGCCGTCAGCAGCGCGGGCGGGGCGGTGGCGGGGTTCACGACTCCCCCAGCCCCAGGAGCTGGCGCCAGCCCGACCACGGGCGCCGCGGCCAAGCCTCGGCGGGATGGAGCTCCAGGCTGTGCCCGTCGGTCAGCAGCAGGTAGGGGATGAGTGGGCTGTCCGCCATGCCATAGAGGCGGCGGGCGACATGACGGAGCTCCTGCGGCTGAGAGCCCTCTCCGATCGCCGCCACCAGGGTGCCCCGGTCCGGCACCAGGAGGGTGGCGGTGCCCTGGCCTCGCTCCGCCACCGCCCTCAGGAAGGGGTGCACCAGCAGGAGGCTGCTGGAGAAGAGCACGTCGTGGCGGAAGATCCAGCGGCCCTGGCGGGGGGCTGTCGCCAACTGCTGCTCCCAACGCTGCAGCCGCACCGCCGTGTTGCGGTCGGAGCGACGCACCAGCTCGGCCTCGTCGAGGCCCGCCTCCGCCGCCTGCTTTTGGGACACTCCCCGCATGATCTCGCCGGGAAGGGCTTCCGACACGAAGGCCAGCAGGCCGCCCGGAAGCTCCCTGGTCAGCAGCTCATCCGCCCGGGGGTAGCGGCTGATCACCTTCCGGGTGCGCACACACCACACCAGGGCCTCTGGGTCGGGCACCTCACCCTCCGGCATCGGGGCCGCCTCAGCGGCGCTGAGCCTGGGGCCAGCAGCCTGCACGAAGCGCAGGACCTCGGCCGGGGCCAGCGATCCCGGCGCCGACGTCGCCTGGTAGAGGGTGGTCAGGGACAGTGAGAGCCGGGCCTGGTCCTTCCGGGCGGAGATGGCAAAGCCCTGGTCCGCGGCCTGGAAGTCCCAACTGGGGTAGCGGGACCGCAGCTGGTTCAGCAGTCGCTCCGAGAACTGCTGCCGGGATGGGTCGAGTGGGGATGGCGACATCGCTCAGGCGGGGCGTGCCCGCGAGCTGACATAGTCCACCAGGACGTAGTCACCCAGCCGGTCGGGGCTGACAAAGAAGGCCCGGCCGCGGTTTAGTCGGGTGATCTGGTTCACGAACTGGACCAGGAAGCTGTTGCTCTCCAGCATGAAGGTGTTGATGACGATCTTCTCCTGGGTGCAGCGCCTAACCTCCAGCAGCGTCTTCTGAAAGGTCTCCGGCAGGGGCGGGTAGAAGAACACCGCCCGGTCGCCCTCCATATGGGCGGTGGGCTCACCGTCCGACACGATAATGATCTGGCGGTTGCCCCCACGGTGGCGGTTGAGCAGGCGCCGGGCCAGCATCAGCCCGTGTTGCATGTTGGTGCCGTACACGTACTCGCTGTAGGAGAGTTCCGCCAGCGCGCCCGGGGCGATCTCGCGGGCGTAGTCGGAGAATCCCACCACGTAGAGACTGTCGCGGGGGAACTGGCTGCGGATCAGGGCGTCCAGCCCCAGGGCCATCTTCTTGGCGGCGTAGAAGTAGCCCCGCAGCGGCATGCTCCGGCTCATGTCCAGCATCAGCACGGTGCTGGCGGTCACCGTCTGTTCCGGCCGCACCACCTCGAAGTCCTCGGTCAGCAGGTGCAGCGGGGGTCGCGCCTCGCTCCTGCGGACCGCGTTCATCAGGGTCCGTTCCACATCCAGCGTGAAGGGATCACCGAACTCGTAGATCTTGCTCTCCTCACCGCGGTCGCCGCCACTGCCGGGACGGTCCACCCGATGGCCGCCGAAGCGATCGCCGCGCAGGTTCTGGAAGATGTCGCGGAGGGCCTTCTGGCCGATCCTGCGCACTCCCGAAGGGGTCAGCTCGAGGCCCTGGTCGCCCCGGCGCAGCTGCCCGTTGCGCTCCATCTCCTGCAGCAGCTGCTGGATCCGGCGCACGCTGGCGGCCGCCTCCGGGCCGAGCTCGGAGTCCAGCTGCTCCAGCAGCTCCAAGGACATCTCCTGCCCGTCGGCGGCGCGGCTCAGGCCGCGTTCCAGCGCCTCCAGCCGTTGCAGGCGGGCCATCATGTCCATGGCTTCCGGGAAGCTGAGCTCCTCGGCCCCTGAGAAGCCGAAGCGGCTGCCCAGGCCGTCGCCCGGCGCCAGCCGCCCGATCAGCTGGGCGAGCTGCTCAAGTTCGGCCTGAAGCGCCTCATCGGACAGGGCGCCCTCGAGCATCTCCTGGAGCTGCTGGCGCGCCTCCGGTGACATCGACTTCAGCAACGAGTCCAGTTCCGCCATGCGTCGTTGCAACTGCTCCAGGAACTCCTCCAGGGTCTGGGGGCGATCGGGGAAGAGGTCGCCCCACTTGGCCATGAACTGGTCGTAGCCAGGGGGCTCGCCGCGCAGGTGGCGGGCCAGCATGGCGTTGAGGTCCGCCACCATGGCGCGCACCCGGGCCATCTGCTCCGGCCCCATCTGCTGCATGCTCTGGCCCAGCTGCTGGAAGTGCGATTCCGCCAGATTGCGCCGGAGCTCGGCCAGCAGCTCCCGGAAGTCGGCCTCGGCCCCGGGATCCATGAACTCGTAGTTCTGAAGCTCCCCAATCGCCGACCCGGGCTCGGGGGGCAGCTGGTCGAGCTGGCTCAGCCGGCTGCTGGCGGTCCGTTGCGCCAGAGATCCAGCGGGCTCACCTCGGGCTTGCTCCAGGCGCTCCCCCAGGGTCTCTCGCTCGCGCTTCACGATCCCGTCGAGGCGCTCGGCTATGTCCTGGAACAGTCCTTCCAGGTTGTAGCGCCTCAGCTGCTGCTGGCGGCGCTGCCGGATCTGCTCCAGCAGCCCATCCAACCCCGGCAGCCGCCTACCCTGCGGATCCTTGAAGCCCTGGCTCAGCAGCCGCCGCAGGGCGGACTCAAAGTCCCAGCCATGGAAGACATCCTCGGCCAGCCGGGAGAACACCTCGTCGGCGGCGGGGAAGTCCCCCTCCTGGCTGCCGTCCCACCGGCTGTAACGCTGGCGTGCGGACGGCACCGCGCGCCCCTCAGCTGGCGTAGACGGCGGTGCCATCCACCGAGGTCTTGTTGAGCCGCTTGGCCAGGTGCAGGCCCTCCAGCACCAGCTCCAGGGCGGCGGCCACCGAGGCGGGCTGGTTGGGCTCGTCGAGGTCGGCCAGGATGCGGGCCGTCTCGGGCAGTGAGCTCGCCATCTGGAGGTAGCGTGCGGCGGGGATCCTCTCGCCGGTCTCTAGGCTCAGGCCCTGCTCGAACCGGGCCAGCAGAGGGGCGAACTCCTGCAGTGAGAAGTGGTGGCGAAAGACGGTGCCGATGGCGCCGCGGACCAGCTTCTGGAGCACGACCTGGTCGTCCCCTTCCTCCCAGGTCTCCAGCTCGAGCTTGCCCGAGGTGGAGGCGGCCAGGGCCACCAGGTCGCTGATCCGCGGCACCGCCTCGGGTTCACCGAGCTGGATCGCGCGCCGAATCGAGTTGGCGCACATGGTCTCGAAGTTGGCTATGGAGAGCCGCACCGACACCCCGGAGCGCTGGTTTATCTGGGCGGTGTGGCGGGCCAGCTGGGAGATCTCGGCCACCAGTTCGCGCATGTAGGCGGGCACATGAAGGTTGACCCCCAGGCCCTCGAACGAAGCCCCCTCCTGCTCGATGATCTCCGCCTCCTGGGCGCCGGAGCGGGGATAGTGGGTCCGGATCTGGGCCCCGAAGCGGTCCTTGAGGGGGGTGATGATGCGGCCCCTGTTGGTGTAGTCCTCGGGATTGGCGGTGGCCACCACCATCACGTCCAGCGGCAGGCGCACCTGGAAGCCCCGGATCTGGACGTCGCGCTCCTCCATGATGTTGAGCAGTCCCACCTGGATCCGCTCCGCCAGGTCGGGCAGCTCGTTGATGGCGAAGATGCCGCGATTGACCCGCGGAAGCAGGCCGTAGTGGATGGTCAGCTCGTCCGCCAGATAGCGACCCTCGGCCACCCGGATGGGGTCGACCTCTCCTATGAGGTCGGCGATGGAGGTGTCGGGCGTGGCCAGCTTCTCCCCGAAGCGGCGGTCGCGGGCGACCCACTCGATCGGGGTGGCGTCGCCGAGGTCGGCGACCAGGTCCCTACCCAAGCGGCTGATGGGTGCGTAGGGATGATCGTGGACCTCGCTGCCGGCGACTATCGGGAGCTGCTCATCCAGGAGCGATGTCAGGGCCCGGATCAGGCGCGACTTGGCCTGCCCGCGCTCGCCCAGGAAGATGATGTCCTGGCCCGCCAGGATGGCGTTCTCAACCTGCGGCACCACCGTCTCCTGGTACCCGATCAGGCCCTCGAACAGGGGCTGCCCCGAGCGCAGGGCAGCCATCAGGTTGTCCCGCAGCTCCTCCCGGACCGAGCGCATCCGGTACTCGCTGCCCCGTAGTTCACCAAGGGTCCTAGGCAGCGGCACCAGGGCGACCTAGGCCCCCGACCTGGCGGGGAGCGTCATGGGTCCACTATAGCCGCCCCCCGACCGGCCTCCCCCCCGGGCGGTCCTGGAGCTGTGTTGGTTCCACCCGGCCAGGTGCAGCCGGCGGCCGGGCTCCGCACGTCGCCCGCCTCATCGGCGAAGCTATGCCGATGCCTGACTCCAGCCCTGTCGGCGCTCTCCGTTGCCCCCCCGAACATAGTGCCCCCAGGGTGGCCGCCGCCCGCGATAGCGCGCCCTTCAACGTGCGCTTCGGTTGGGGAGAGATGGGGGCCCAGGCCCTGGTCCCCGGGTCGGACGTGGTGGTGGTCGTGGACGTGATCACCTTCACCACCGCGGTGACGGTCGCCGCCGAGCGCGACTGCGCCATCTATCCTCACTCCTGGGACCAGGAGGCGGCGGCCAAGCTGGCCCGACAGGTGGGCGCCGAGCTCGCCGTCGGGCGCTCTCAGGTGGGGCCGAAGACTCCCTACTCGCTTTCGCCTGCCACTCTCAGCCGGGCTCCTCACGGGACCTCGATCGTTCTGCCCTCGCCCAACGGGTCGGCGGTGGCGGCGGCCGCCGCCGAGAGCGGCGCTCAGGTGGTGGCCGGCTCGCTGCGAAACGCCTTCGCGGTGGCTCGCTTCGCTCGCCGCCACGCTGGGGTGATCTCGGTGATCGCTGCCGGGGAGCGCTGGCCCGATCGCAGCCTCGACCCCGCGCTGGAGGATCTGGTCGGCGCCGGCGCGATCATCGACGGACTCCGCCGGCGTCGGCGATCCCCGGAGGCTCAGGCCGCCGCCGCGGTCTACCTGCAGGCGCGCCGCCGCGGACTGCGCCGCACCTTGCAGGAGTCGGTCTCCGGCCGCGAGCAGATCGAGCGGGGATACGCCGGGGAGCTTGACTGGGCGGCCGCGCTCAACGTCTCCTCGGCGGTGCCGGTGCTCCGTGCCGGGGCCTTCAGGCGCGAGCCGAGGTAGTTTGGTCGGGCCCGGTCAGTTCACCTGGCTGCGGTGCCTGGCGATGAAGTCCAGCATCCGGCCCCAGGCGTCGTCGCAGGCCTCCTGGTGCTCCGCGAAGGTGCGGTCGAAGAAGCTGTGGGGCGCCCCCGGGTAGGTGTGGGACTCGAAGTCCACCCCGGCCTTGGTCAGCTGGGTGGCGAACTCCGCATACGCCTCCCCGGGAGTGAAGTCGGCGCCCGCGATCAGGATCAGCAACGGACTCTGGATCTTCGCCAGGAACGGCTGGGTGCGCTGGGGCTGGCCGTAGAAGCCGATGCTGCCCGCCAGGCCATGGCCGGCCGCGGCCTGGTTCCAGGAGTTGCTACCCCCGAAGCAGAAGCCGACCGTGAAGATATCCTGGCAGCCGCCCCCAGCCGGGGAGCGCAGCCAGGCCACCGCGGCGGCAGTGTCCTGGGCGATCTGGTCCGGGGTCAGCTTCTCGAGATGGGGCCGGAACTCGAAGCTGTCGTCGCGGGGCTCGAGACCGGCTGTGCGCCCGAAGTAGTCCATGGCGACGGCCTGGAGGCCCGTCTCCCCGAAGCGAAGCGCCAGCTCCTCGTAGAAGTGGTGGAGGCCGCGGACGTCGGGCAGGATGACGATGCCGGCTCCGTTGGCCCGATCTGGATGCGCCCCGTAGGCGCCGAACCGGGTGCTATCCGCGGACGCCAGGACAAGTTGCTCGCCATCAGGGGCGCCGCCGCGGATGGGGGGAAACGGGGGCAGCGCATCATCGGCATAGCACATGTCCGTATTCTGCCAGACGGGTTGGGCCCGGATCGGCCCGCCGAGGGGCCGCTGTGTTTGAGGAGTGATGGCATGAGCAAGATCGACTACCAGGAGGTTCTGACCGATCTTGGCCAGCCCGTGGCCGAGCTGCGGCGGGCAATTCCCGAGGTCTGGTCGGCCTACGCCGCGATGCACCGGGCCGCCCTGGCTGAGGGCGAACTCCCGGCCAAGTACAAGGAGCTGATCGCGCTGGCGATCTCGATCGTGAAGCGCTGCGACGGCTGCATCGCGGCCCACGCCCGCGGCGCCGCCCGCCGGGGCGCCACCCCGCAGGAGGTGGCCGAGATGATCGGCCTGACCGTGCTGCTCGACGGCGGCCCCGCCACCGTCTACGGCCCCCGGGCCTGGCAGGCCTACCAGCAGTTCGCCGAGAAGGGCAGCCCCGCGCCGGCTTCCCCCAGCTAGCGGCGATACCCCAACACGTGCGCGGGCAGCGCCAGTTGGGGGGGCAGGTCCGGGGCGGGAATGGCTGGGCCGGCTGCCAACTGGAGCGGGATCACCCCGGCCCAGATGGGGAGCTGGGCATCCTCGCGGGTGTCCCCCGGGCCGCCCTCGCGCAGCTTGCAGGAGGCTTCCCCGATCGCCAGCCGCAGCACCGTGGTGGCCTTCAGCTCCTTGGCCGTGGTGGCTCGAACGTGCTCCCACCGGCCCCGCACGACGTGCTCAACCAGGGCCTGGAAGGCGGCCATCTTCTCTTGGATTTCGGTGACCGGCTCGGGTCGCCCGACCAGCATCACCGAGCGGTAGTTCATGGAGTGGTTGAAGGCCGACCGGGCCAGCACCAGCCCGTCCAGCAGGGTCACCGTGACGCAGATCTCGGCGCCCGACCCGGCCGCCTGGAGCATCCGGGAAGCGGGGGACCCGTGCACATAAAGAACCTCTCCGGCCCGCGCGTACATGGTGGGCACCACCCAGGGGACTCCGTCGACCACGAACCCGAGATGACAGATCAGGCCCTCGTCCAGGACCCGGTTGACGACCGCTCGGTCGTAGCTGGCGCGCTCCGGATGACGCCGCACCCTGGTCCTTGGCGTGACCGCTGGCTGGGACTTCATGGCGGGCATGGTAGCCGAAGCGTTTCGGATCGAGTGGGGCGTCCATCCCTTTTCCCCAAGGCCCCAGGGAGCGCGGTCACGCGCGAGCCAGGGCTGTTCGGGTCGCGTTGCCGAGTCGCTGGCCTGGGCGATCGGAAATCTCCGACGTTTGGCAGACCCACTCTCATGGCCAACCATCGAGGCGCAGCTCATCAACCTGATGGGCCCTGTCTGAACCCGCCGACAAGGCGGTGCCACCATGTGGGGACCAGCAGAGCCAGGTCCACGCCCTCGGCCGACCCCTGCCAGGCCCACCCATGACCACGGGGCGGGCCGTCGTGCGACCGACAACCGCAAGCGCCACGGCAGTGCTCTCCCGCTCTCACCTTCCCAGCGGGCAACGTGATCGGCGCCGGGTCATTGAGCCGGTCTCGGCCATGAGGGCAGCCGGCCCTGAATGTGGCTGACAACCGTCCCCAGTGACTCCACGC
>JABEUU010000190.1 GCA_013044295.1 Candidatus Dormiibacterota bacterium | reverse complement strand
CCGCCGCGAGGAGGGGGCCTGCTCGGACCGGGTCGTCATCCCCGCCATCGGGCTTGACACCGCCCTGGCGGCACGAGCGTCCACGACGGTGGACCTTCCCGCCCTCAACCCGGGCCGATACGAGTTCAGGTGTGGGATGGGGATGCTGCACGGCACCATCGAGGTGCGTCCTGACGATTGGATGGGCGCGCCCGGACTCGGCGACGGCCCCGGCACTCAAGCGGCTGAGCGGGCTCCCGTGATCGTGCCCCCGGTGGTGCGTGACGGGACGGCTCGCCCGCACCCGGGCGATCAGGACCCTGAAGCCGCCGAACGGCGCGCCGAGATCAGAGACCTAGCCAGCCGGGTGATCGTCGGAGCTGTGCTCACGATCCCGGTCCTGTTCGGCGTCATGGCTCATGACTTCTTCCACCCGGGATGGTTGCCGGGGGTGCTCACCAACTCGTGGTTCGGACTGGCGACCATCGCGCCGGTCTTCGTCTACACGGGCTGGCCCATCCACCGCGCCGGTTGGCTCGGACTGGCGCATCGCAGCGCCGACATGAACACGCTGGTCACGGTGGGGGCCACGGCGGCGTTCCTTTACAGCCTGGTCATGACCATCGACCCAGCGCTCGCCCCTGTCAAGGTTCGCGGCGTCTACTACGAGGAGGTCGGGTTCATCCTGACCTTGATCCTGCTGGGCCGGCTGATCGAGGTGCGAGCCAAGGCTGGGACGGGGGCAGCGATCCGGGCTCTGCTCGGCCTGCGAGCGCGCACCGCCCGGGTGGTGCGCGCCGGGATCGAGATCGAGCTAGGGATCGAGGAGGTTCTGCCCGGTGACGTGGTGCTGGTCCGACCCGGTGAGAAGGTCCCCGTCGACGGCGAGGTCACGGCGGGCCACTCCACGGTGGACGAGTCGATGGTGACGGGGGAATCCATCCCCGTCGAAAAGCAGACAGGTGACCAGGTCGTCGGCGCCACCGTGAACGGCACCGGATCACTCCGGGTGCGAGCGACCCGGGTCGGGGCGGACAGCGTGCTCGCTCAGATAGTCGAGATGGTGCGCCGGGCTCAGGCGTCGCGTGCGCCCATTCAGCGTCTGGCCGACCAGGTGTCTTCCGTGTTCGTCCCCGCGGTGATCTTCGTCGCGCTCGGCTCATTCGCTCTCTGGTACGTGGCCGGGCCCGCTCCGGAGTTCACATACGCCTTGATCACGGCGGTAGCCGTCCTGGTCATCGCGTGTCCGTGCGCTCTGGGGCTCGCCACCCCACTGGCGGTCCAGGTGGGCACCGGCAAGGGCGCCACCAACGGAGTCCTATTTCGCTCAGCGGCGGCGATCGAGACCGCCGGCCGCCTGGACACTGTCGTGCTCGACAAGACCGGCACCATCACCGCCGGCCGCCCAGTCCTCACTGACGTCGTGGCCATCGGGTCCGCCAGCGAGGGTGAGATCCTGGCCTTCGCCGCGGCAGCCGAGGCCGACTCCGAGCACCCCCTGGCAGCGGCGATCGTCGCCGGAGCCGCTGATCGTCGAGTGCCGGTACGCCGGGCCACCTCGTTCGACTCGCTCACCGGCCAGGGTGTGCGCGCCGAGGTCGACGGCCACTCGGTCCTGGTCGGCAACGCGAGACTCCTCGAAGGAGCGGGAATAGACGCCGTCGACCTCGCGGCCCGGGCCAGTACCCTCGCAGGGGAAGGCAAGACGGCAGTTGTGGTGGCGATCGACGGGCAACCCGCCGGCCTCGTGGCGGTCGCGGACCCGGTCAAGGCCGACTCCATCTCTGCCATCGCCGACCTCCGCCGTCTCGGCCTTCAGGTCGTCATGCTGACCGGCGACGCCCAACTCACCGCCGAGGCGGTCGCCCGCCGGGTCGGGATCGAGCGGGTACTCGCCGAGGTCCGCCCCGAGGACAAGGCCGACACCGTGGCCAGACTCCAGGCCGAGGGGCGCCGGGTGGCGATGGTCGGCGACGGCATCAACGACGCCCCTGCCCTAGCCCGGGCCGATGTGGGCCTCGCCATCGGCACCGGCACCGATGTCGCCATCGAGGCCGCCGACGTCACCCTGATGTCAGGCTCCCTGCTTGGGGTTGCGACCACGCTCCGCCTGTCGAGAGCGACCATGCGCAACATCCGCCAGAACCTCACGCTCGCCTTCGGCTACAACACCGTGGGCATCCCCATCGCGGCGGGGTTGCTTTACCCATTTTTCGGCATCGAGCTGTCGCCCATGATCGCGGCTGCGGCCATGGCGCTCTCGTCCCTGTCCGTGGTGTCCAACGCGAATCGCTTGCGCGGCGTCCGGATCACGCCGAAGCCGACCGCGCCCACCCTCACAAGCCCGACCACGTCGTCGGTCGAGGGCACAGCGTGAAGCCGTCCCGACCTCGAATTGGAGCTGCACCTCGCGCCTTGGTGGCAGGTTCCCCATCCACCTCCCCTCGACTCGGGGACGGAAGCACCCGCGGTGGAGGCCTGAGCGGCGGCTGGGGCGGTACCCACCAGCACATTGGTCGGGACCGGCCAGGGAACTGCAGGGAGGTCGCCTCCCAGCCTCCCCCGTGGGCGCGGCGTGACGCCCAATCCGAGAACTGCCCGCCTGACGCCACGGGGTTGCTGACGACCGGGTTTGGGACCGGGTTTGGGACCGGGGACGCCGTGACGTGGGGGAGCTTCGACAGCCTCCCCACCGTCGAGACGTGGACAGGACTGTCGGCCGCGGCATCTTCGGGTGGGTGTCTTCGTGTACGTCTGGGCGTAAAGACTCACGATCGCGCTGCGCGCTTACGGTGGGGCGGCTCCGCCCAAGTGGACAGGCTCTTCCCCGAGTCGCGTGCGCCCCCTCCCCACGGACACTGTCATTTTCGACGCCTTCGCACTCGGTGCAGCGCGCCGGAGGGTTGGCGCCAAGCATGGGACCCCGAGTGGTGACGACCACCACCAAGGTCAGACAAACCGAACATGTAAAGGAGAGATTCATGGCGTCCACAACGGATCCGGTCTGCGGCATGGCGATCGAGGAATCGTCTGCCGCCGGGCACATTACCCGCGAAGGCATTACCTACTTCTTTTGCAGCAGCGCCTGCCAGCAGCGTTTCGAAGCCGATCCACAGCAGTACACGCGGGACCAGCCCGGTGGGACCTCAAGCTGACGAAGAGATTTGCATTGCGGCGGCCATGGAGGCTGGGCCGGATCTGGGCCCAGCCCAGGATACATACAGGATCACCAGATGCTGGTCAGGGTCGTTCGAAAGGGTGGTCTCCGAATGGCGCGACGCTGGGCGTGAGCGCGCACGTGGCAATTAGGGTTAATGGAGGTGGGCAATCATGAAGTGCTTTATCGACGCCAAGGTCGGCACGGTCAAGGACGCGGTCGCAGTCTGCGCCGTCTGT
>JABEUU010000189.1 GCA_013044295.1 Candidatus Dormiibacterota bacterium | reverse complement strand
CTCAGGGGACGTCACCGGTGGCCATTCCCCAGCCTGGTGCCATCTGCGCCGAGCCTTCCCCATCTGCCCCGGCCGATCTTCCTGGGTGGGTCCCGCACCAGGTGCTGCCGGTTCTTCAGCCCCTGCGGCCTGGCCGCCAGCCGCCGGGGCTTCTTCGCAGGGGCGACCCCGGCCCTGAACGACCTCGTGGGCCACGCCGGTCGCCGGTTCGATGGCGCCGCCGCAGCGCCCCTCGCTCGCTTCGCCCAAAGGAGCCGCAAGCCCTGTCAGCCTTGCCGCCGATGGAGCCGGTGAGCGCACCTAGTCCCCGATCTGGAGGCGGGCGGAGACCGGAGTCGCGACCCGCCACAGCAGTCGACCAGGCCCGGGAACAAAGTGAGGAGACCGGCGGTTCAGGGGCCCCTATGGCGATTGCCGGTCGCGACAGCCAGCCCGAGGGCTCCGTCTCAGCGCTTGGTGGCGATCACCTTCCCTGGGCAGGCGATTGCCAGGGCTGGGTCACTCTCATCGCCTCCCTCCAAGCTCGCTTCGGCGGTTGGCCTCGGCACTTTCGGAACCGCTGCCATTCTGTCCGCCCGCTGCGGAAGTGGAGACAGCGACTGGCGTCGCCTCGGTCCGGCCGTCGCACTCCGCCCAAGGGCCGTGCCGAGGGTTGGGCTGGTCGCGGCAACGACCATCGCCGGTGAGTGTCACGGCCACGGTACCTCCGCCCACGGCGGCGCCCAATGGGTCGTCGGCAACGTGGAACTGCAGTCAGCCCAGCCCCAACACCATCGCCCCGATGGCGGCGGCCAGGATCAGGGCAGCCCCCGCGGCGGCCAGTGGCCCGCCCATGTTCGACCGGCGCCGTTCCACCCGGAGGCGGAGCAGGAACCGGCGGCACAGGGTGTAGGTGGCGAGCGAAGCGACGAACAAGGCGCCCGCCACGGCCGGTCTGTAGTGGAGCACCAGGAGCAGTACCGCGACGCCAATGATGAGGGAGGTGGCTGACTCCAGTAGCTGGGCGGGGAGGCGGCGGGCTCCGATCCGGCGATCCGAAGACCACACGCCCCAGCGCGATCCGGTGGGTCGTCCAGCGCAACAACCAGTGAAGAAGCATCCCAGCTTGCCCACCGCAAGGCCGATGAACAGCCCGGGGGCGGTGGCATCCAGAACGCGTCCGACGGGGAGGTGGAGCGCGACCATGGCCACTGCCGCCGTCAGGGCGGCGCCGGCGAGAAACCCCTGGATGCACCACCCTTCGGAGACCGACGGTCGCCCTCTCCTCCAATCCAGCGCCAGGTACCAGAGTTTCGCTCCCACCAGGCCCATCACCACAGCCCCGAGTGAGACTGTCACCACGTCAGCGACGGCCAGATGCTCGATGGCGAGCACTCGGGCCTGCACCAGCAGTGCGACCACGATCCCGAGCGTGACCAGCGCGGTGTAGCTGCCCGGGATTACAGCCGGCACCTTGTCGAAGCCAACCAGGGGAGCCCAGCGCGTCTTGATCGGGCCGCTGGAGGCCGTAAAGAGCGCCCATCGCCGCCACGACCAGGCGGCCGGTCTCAGGACCTGAGAGCCGTGCTGGCCGGGTCCCCGCGCGGACCGTCTGCTTCTGGCCGGGGAAGCGGGTGGCACCAACTCAGCGGTGACGACCCACTCGCCAGGGCTCAGCCCGTGGATATGGGCAGTGACGGAGACGGGCCCGCCCCGGGGCACCACCTCATCGATGACCTCCTCTTGCACGAAGCGATCCCGGAGACTCGTCGGTCCGGTGACACCGACACGATGGCCAGCAAACCGGACCGTTGCCGAACTGGAGTGGTGACCAGACCGAGGATCGAACCAGAAAGTAGCAGTCAGGGCTTGGGGGCGCTGGTCGCCCTCGTCGAACCGGGCAGGCACATCGGACCGGCACCGCGGCGAACCGATCTCGGACACGGCCGTTCGATCTGCGCGCCGGGCGCCGGATGTTGCCATGAAGGTGGCGACTCGAGGCCGGGATCAGCCGGTGACGGTCAGAGTCCCGACCATGCCCCCGGCGGCGTGACCTGGGACCGGGCATAAGTATTGGTAGGTCCCGGGTGCGCCAGCTGTGAAGTGCATGGTCGTGGCATGCAGGCCCGCCGAGGTGGCGTCCCCCAAAACCCACACCGCCGCCCCTGGGAAGGCTGGCGCTGCGGCCATCATCGGCATCCATGACGAGGCCGCTCCCTCAGCGGCGATGACCAGACCGTGAGCCATGTCGGTGTCCCTGTTGACGACCTCGATGCTGACCTGCGCCCCGGCCGGCACCACGATGGTGGGGTTGACCATGCCAGCGATCTCGAAGGAATACATGGGCGCCGCGGGCCCGCTAGCGACTGCGGCCAGAACCACGCTTCCCCCGTGAAAGGTGATGCGCCGCTGGGCGCGGTTCACGACGGCAGCCGCCGGAGTCCGATCGCTCAGGTGGTCAGCCGCCGCCAGGCTGACCCGCGGTCCAGGGGCGGTGGCGAGCACGGTCCCCATCACCCTGCCGGGGTCGGCACCGCCTCCCATCATCGATCGCGGGAGCGTACCTCCGCTCATCCAGCCTGGAGCTAGGGCACCGCCCAGAGCTGAGGGGTAGGCGCTGGTCACTCCTGGGCCAGCTGGTCTGGTCACCGCCAAGGTGAGGCCCACACCCAGGCCGACGGTCAGGGCAGCGGCCGCCAATGTGCCCACGAGCAGGCGGTTCACGACGGGCTTCCAGTGGTTGGCGCGCCCATGGCAGCGCGGGCCGTGACCGCGGCGACGTCGCCGACCGACGTCGGCCCGAGGGGGCGGGGCCGGCCAACCTCAGCCAGTCGCCACCACCACGAGACCCGCCGTTCCAGCCAGTAGTCGAGGCTGTAGCGCGCCGGGCCGGCATAGGCGACAAGCGCGAGCAGGCCCATGAAGACTAGCGCGTAGATGATCGCGGTGCCGATGTCGGTCGACCCCGACGCATACGGTCCCCCGAACCGCTCCGCGGTGGCCCAGACGATGACGCTGAACACGGCCGCGGAGATGTAGGTGAGCTTGCGTGCGAAGCCGAGCAGGAGGGCCGCGGCGATCAGGGTCTCGATCGTGGCCGACAGGTAGATGAAGAGGTCAGCTCTGGGGTGCTGCAGGGTGATCCAGAAGTTGAACCACGGACGAAGCCAGCTCGGCTGTCCCTGGGCCTCGGACATGAGCAAACTCATATAGCCCGAGCGGAAGCCCGGCAGCCACTTGAGGGCGGCGTCGATCGCCCAGATCAGTCCGAAGGCGATCCGCAAAGCATCCTTGGGCCATGCCGGCAGTGGCCTGGCGGGCATCTGGCTGGGCGTCGGTGCCATCTCTTCACTCCTCTAGGCGGCGAGCCCCGTGGCTCAGACTCAACACCCCAAGGTTGGCGAGGACGGATGTCCGACAACACGGTGGAATCTACCCCCGGGGGGTAGGTGAAAGCACCCTAACCCCCTATGGGTATCTGGGCACACCATGGGATGCAGAGATCCGGACGGCCCGGATCCGACCCAAAGGAGGTGGCGCCCATGATGTTCTGGTACAGCGGAGGCTGGGCTTTCTGGCAGGTCGCCCTGATGGTGGTTGGCATGATCGCCTTCTGGGCCCTGGCGATCTGGGCGGTGTACGCCCTGATTGTCTCAAGCACCGGCTCGGCCGGCCCCCGGCAGTCGGGCGGTGGACCGCGCCAGATCCTGGAAGAGCGGCTCGCTCGCGGCGAGATCGACGCGGAGGAGTACGGCCGACTGCGGGAAGTGCTGGCCACCGGAGCGCCGGGCAGTGCCGGGAGCCAGCCATGACGACGGTCCCTGACGAACACGCGGGATGCGGGCACGGCTTGGTGCCGATGCCTCGCGCGGCGGTGCGACGCCCAGTCCGCGGCTACGCCACCGGCAAGGAAGACTACCTCGCTCGGCTGCACAAGATCGAGGGCCAGGTTCGGGGACTGCACAAGATGATCGAGGCGGACACTTGGTGCCCCGACGTGGTGACCCAGGTCGCGGCGGCCACCCGAGCACTCCAGGAGGTGGCGGTCGGTCTCCTGAACGACCACCTCCAGCACTGCGTCCTGGCGGCCGCGCGCAGCTCCCACGCGGATGGCCAAACAGCCCTGACGGAGGTTGCCGGGACGATTCGTCAGGTGATGCGGCTGTGACCGCGGCCGCGAACGGGGGCCGCCCCGACCGGACGCACCCCCGGCCCATCACGCCAGCCAAGGGCAGCCGCCCCGGGGTCAGCTGATGAGCTTGGCGGCTGACCGGCACTCCATCGCTCCCCGCGCTGACCGTGCATCTTCCCACTCGCCGGTGGCGCCTTCACGCCCCTGGCGCTGGCCGAGCATCAACATCACCCCCGCGGAGCGAGCGGGGCGAGCCGTGCTGGGCTTCGCCATCGTTGTCACAGCGGTGGTGCTGCTGACCTCGGCGGCGGCGACCCTGGCGATGGTGCTCGAGGTGCTGCTCCTCGGCTCCGGCCTTGACCTGGTCGCGACCGGCGCCCTGGGCCACTGCCCGCTCTATCAGCGGCTTGGCCACATGCCAAAGTCGCTTCGGAGGCCGACATGAGCGTCGCCCGTGACGACCATCCACACTCCTCAGAAGAACACGCTCAAACTGGGCATGGTCACGGCGGTCACGGCTTGATGATGATCGCCTGCTGCATCCCCATGCTCGTGATCGCCGCCGTGCTGGTGGCGACCGGGGTGGTGAGCGCCGCTTTTCTCATCTTCGCGCTGGCCTGCACCGCCATGATGGCGCTGATGATGCGTGGCAGGGGCCACGCTGGCGGGGACCCGATGTGATGGAGACAGCACTTCCATCATCCAAGGACTGGCCATCATCGCTCGACGCAAAGGGGAGGGCCAGCTGGAGCTGGCCCGCGCAGTTACCATCTGGCACCCTCTGAATGGGAAGCGGGCTCCTCTTCGGCGGGACCCTGGTGGCGTCGGTCCTGGCTGGGTCCATCGCCTTGTTCGCGCCGTGCTGCATCTCGGTGATGCTTCCTGCGTACCTCGCAGGCGCCTTCCAAAACCGTGGTCGGCGGGTGGCGATGACCTTCCTCTATGGCGTCGGCGTCGCGACTGTGATTCTGCCCATCGCGCTGGGAGCCATCGTGCTGCGGCAGGTGATCTTCGGCGATCACTCCATCGTCTTCACCACGATGGGCGTGCTGTTGCTGGGTCTCGGCGTGTGGGTGCTGGCCGGTGGCCAGCTCCACCTCCCGGCGCCGGGGGGTGGCAAGCCGAGCCGCAGTGGACCGCTTGGGGTTTATCTCCTGGGCGTCGCGTCGGGAATCACCACGTCCTGCTGCGCCCCGGTGTTGGCGGGGGTGATTGCTCTCTCGGGGACGGCCGGCTCTCTCCCCGCCGCTCTCAGCGTCGGCGCGGCGTACGTGTTCGGGATGGTAGCGCCCCTCTTCGCCGTCGCCATCATCTGGCAGCAGGTCGACCCGGGTCGCTTCCGCTGGTTCGGGCCCCGGACCGTGTCGTGGCGCCTGGGCCGCTGGCGGCGCACCCTGGCCGGCACCGCCCTGTCCAGCGGCGTGCTGCTGCTCCTTATGGGCGGAGCCGTCTTGTGGACGGGCCTCAGCGGGGGAGCCGGTGCGTCTCCAGGAGGTTGGCAAGAGACGCTCACGGTCTGGCTGCAGGCCCAAGCCCGCACCATGACATCCGCGCTGGCCAAGGCTCCCGGGTGGGCCGTCGGCATCGGGCTGCTGGTTCTCGTCGCCGGGCTAGCCGGCCTGGCGGCGCGGGAGCTGGGAGTGGCCCCGGGCCGACGGGCCACCCCACCCAATTCACCACCTAGGGAGGACACCGATGCCTAAGCCCCAGCCGACCCGCACTCCACCGCCAGCCAGACGGGGCGACCCCACCGCAAGGTCATCCCGCCGGGCCGCGCCGCCAGGGCGTCCGCGGCGATCTCTCTGGTCCTGGACGTGGGCCGCCCCCATCGCCGGCATCGTCGGCCTGCTGGGAATTCTCATCTGGTCCGGAGTTGCGGGCGCCAGCGGCACGGGGGCCTCGACAGGGATCGCCTATCAGGTGGGCAGCCCCAGACCAGGACAGGCAGCGCCGCCGATCAAACTGCAGTCAACCGCAGGGGGGACGTTCAGTCTGGCCGCTGAGCACGGCCACAGCGTGTTGCTCTTCTTCCAGGAAGGCGTGGACTGTGAGCCCTGCTGGACCCAGATGACTGACATCAAGCGCGACTGGTCCGCATTCCGGCAGCTGGGCGTCTCCCAACTCGTCACCATCACCCCCGACCCCGTCGCGGTGCTGCGGCAAAAGGTTGCCGAGGAGGGGATCACGACC
This sequence comes from Candidatus Dormiibacterota bacterium, assembly GCA_013044295.1. Lineage (GTDB taxonomy): Bacteria > Chloroflexota > Dormibacteria > Aeolococcales > Bog-877 > AG-12. The sequence continues at coordinate 2,079 of JABEUU010000189.1, read as the reverse complement.
CCGGTGCTGGCGGACCCAGACAACGCCATCGCCAACGCCTACGGGGCCACTGAGTACGGCATGCATCCCGGGACCAGCGGGCACAGCTTCGTGCTGGTTGGCCCCACCGGACGCATCGAATGGCGGGGCGACTTCGGCGGCGCCCCTGACTACACCATGTACGTACCGGTGACCAACCTGATCACCGATCTCAGCAGAGCCATCCACCATGAGTGAGGCGGGCCGAGTGATCTTGCTGACCGCCGAGGGGTGCGCCTTCTGCGAGCGGGCGAAGGCCCTGCTGGACGAGCTCGCCGCGGACTACCGGCTGGAGGTCACGACGGTGGACATCGCCTCCCCCGAGGGCGCTCGCCTCGCTCTTGCCAACCGCCTCCTCTTCCCCCCGGGAATCCTCCTCGACGGGGCCCTGCTCTCGTACGGGCGCCCCTCCGCTGGCCGGCTGCGCAGCGAGTTCGAGCGGAGGCTGGGCGCCAAACGGCCTGGCCCGGCGGACGGCCCCGTGACAGTTGGGTAGTCGCTCCGTGATCCTGGATTACAACCGTCACCGCGGTGGTGTGGACGGTCGCCAGAACGGCACCGCTTATCGCCGCGCCAGCCGCCTTGGCGGCAGTGCGTCGTAGCAGGCAGCGGAACGAAGGAGACCACGAGATGATCCACTTCCTGGCAACGAACTTGCTCTCGGGCTCCTCATCGGCGGGATGCTCCTAGTCCACCTCCGCCGTGGGCACGCCGGCCTCATGGGTGGCGGCCACGGCGCCGGGCCTATGGGCTACCCGGCCATCACGGCGGCGAGCATCCTGGCAAACCGGCGGGGACCGAGGAAGCCCACCCCGTTGGCGACGCCTCCATGGCCATCTCGGCGCCCTTCATCCAGGGAATGCCCGGCCGGCGCCGCAGTCACTCGACGCCAGCCACGAGCAGGGGTGGCTAACAGCGGTGGCTGCCCGCTGCCCGCTGGCTGGCCGCTCGACTCCTGATGGTCCCGAGCGGGGGTCAGCCCACCTTCATGGTGGAGCGTAGGTTGGTCGTCTAGTCGTATGGCCTGGGCGGGCCGTCACGCTACCGCCAGGCGCTCTGGCGTGAGCTGCCCAGCCAGCAGGTGGTCGGTCCGGACCCGCTCGCCTTTGGACGGTCGCGGAGCTCGCAGCCGCTGGTCCAGAGATCCCTTGGTGCGCTCGGGAATCGTAACCCGTCGTAACCCTCATGGCCGCTCCAACCCTCTTGCCAGAATCCGCCTCACAAGCCGTTTCACCATGCCTCACATCCCGCTCGCGCTCGCCGCCGAGGAAGCAGCGGCTGTGCACCGCGTCGCTGAGCGACCCACCATCTGACAGCGCTGGTCGCTGCGGGCACGGATCGCTGTGCAGACCGCCGATGAACTTCCGCGCGAGCAGCGGCCCGACATCTAGGTTGCTGCCTCCACCCCGTATGGAGGTTGGCCCGACCGGTAGCTGAGCGTCGCCTCCTCGGCCTCCAGGCCGCCAAACGCCCCGGTCGGCCAAGGTGGATCACCGCTCCCGCGCTCTGCACCGCGATGGCAGTCGCCGGCACCCAACCAGAGCAGTCGGGACTGGCCGGGTAGATCAACTGAAGGGGTAGCCTGCTAGGGCAGGTCTCCAGGCCTTTCGTGGCGGAGGTGGGCGGGAACCGTCCTGGCGCAGGTCGCCGTCCAGCGGGCTTCGCTGACTTCGGCCGAAAGTGACAGGAGAGGTGATGGTGGCAGCGTGCTGGTTGCTCCCACCCGGCCCGGAGGAGGGCGAGAGGTCGCAGCACGCCGCCTCGGAGCCCCCGCGACCCGGCTCGTTCAGCGATTTGCGCACCAGGAGGCCGGCCGTGGGTCCCCAGATGTCGTCAGCTGGTCGCCGCCGCCGCGCACCTCTCGCACAGCACCAGCATCTGCCCTGAAGTCCCAGCTTGTCCCGTCGAAGCCGCCTGCGGCATCCGCCGTTCCGTCAGGTGGTCAAGGCACAGGCCCATCCCACAGACGGCGCAGACTGCGACCGCGTCCTTGACCGTGCCGACCTTGGCGTCGATAAAGCACTTCATGATTGCCCACCTCCATTAACCCTAATTGCCACG
>JABEUU010000188.1 GCA_013044295.1 Candidatus Dormiibacterota bacterium | reverse complement strand
GGTGGTTTGACGGCTGTGGAGGCGGCGGGGCAGGAGCCGACCGCGGCGGTTGCCGCCACCGGCGAAGCCTGGGCTGCGGCCGCGCCGGTGGGACGGGCCCAGCTGACCCTCACACCAGCCGACCTTGCCCACTCGGGCCCGCGGCGGCCCCCGCCTGGCCCTCAACCCAACCGGCGGCGAGGCCGCCTGGCGGCCGGCATCGTGGTGGCGCTGCTGGCGGTTGGGGGTGGGACCCTGCTGGCCACCCGCGGCGGCCCTCAGCCGTCGCGCCATCGTCCGGCACCATCCGGGCTGGGATCCCCATCCCCGCCGACCACTACTACAACCCCGATCCCCTCTCCCACGGCGGCGGTCACTCCCACCCCTTCGCCGTCTTCGGCCCAGAGCCCAGGCCAGCTGCGGCCGATACCCACCCTGGCCCCGCGCTCCAACCCTCCCGTCGACCAGGTCCAGCTGGAGGCGGGGTGCACTACCACCGGCACCCAGGGCTGCCAGGTGACCCTGACCGTGTCCCTCGGCCAGCACGCCCCCCTGACCGTCGCCTGGGAGGTCGAGGAGGTGGATCGCTGCGATGGGGCGGTGACCACCGTGGCATCGGGCCAGATTCCAGCTCCCGCCAACTACACCTACGTCCAGGCTCAGCCGCAGGTGAACCCGCCGCCCGGGCAGCCGGTGGCCCTGGTGGGCCTTGCCGGGGCCCCCGGTCAGGCGGCGTCACTGCCCCTGTCGATCATTCCCCCCGGGGCGCAGTGCCCCGGCTGAGACCCTGAGGGAGGCTCGGCCAGGCACGGTCACATTCCAGCATCGGGGCTGCGACGACGGGCACAGTTCTGGCCCTTCGGTCCAAGAATGAGCCCCCGTGGACGGGGAAAGGAAGTGGGCTCGCTCGGGGCTTGCCCTCATAACAGCCATGTTCGGAGCCATCGGCCTGCTCGCCGGCACCGGACTCAGCTCGGCTCAGGCCAGCTCAACTGGCGCACCGACCCAAGTCACCACCCTCGCGGTCCTGGTCGCCCAGGCCAAAACCAAGGAGCGCTCCCTGCTCGTCCAGGTGCAGAGAGTACGGGAGCGCCTTCACAAGGAGCGCACTGAGATCAGTCAGGCGCGGACCCAGCTGGCGACCATGATCGCGACCGAGTACACCGGGGCGCCCAACGGCATGTTGGAGGTTCTGGCCAGCTCATCGCTGAACCAAGCCTTGGACACCCAGATCACCCTGACGCGGCTGGCCACGGCCGAGAAGCAGAGCCTGGGCCAGTTGACCGCCAACCTAAGGGCCGCGCAACGCGACCAGGTTCTGCTCAGCCGGAAGCAGTCCCAGGCCGCGATCACGGCGGACCGGTTGCAGGCGGAGGAGATCGCGGCCGCCTTCCAGGCGGCCAACCCGCCACCTCCTCCGAGCCCGGCGCCGAGCTCGACCGCCACTCCCACCGTCCGCCCTGGAACCCACTCCAGACAGGCGGCGCCCACGACTCCTCCGGTCACGGTCGCCACTCCGGTCCCCACGCCGGTGGCCACCCCGACCCCGGTGGCGACGCCGACCCCAGTCACAACTCCGGCGCCGGTGACCTCGACCGGCACCGGCGGGCCGTTCACCACCTCGACCAACCTCACCCAGCCCAGCGGGATCACCCTCACCCAGATCCAGGAGTTTCTCCAGGGAACCCCGCTGGCGGCCGACGCCGGCTATTTCCTGCAGGCGGAGGCAACCACACATGTGAGTGCCATCTACCTGGTCTCGGATGCGGTGCTGGAGACCGGCTTCGGGACCTCCCAGCTCTACTTGGTGAAGCACAACCTGTTCGGCTTCCAGGCCTACGACGTGAACCCCTTCGGTGATGGGGCCACGTTCCCCAGCGACCAGGCCTGCGTCGCCTTCGTCTCCTGGTACGTCTCGGTCTACTACCTGACCCCCCCCGGCTCCCAGGTTCCCAACCAGGGCAGCCAGGGTGGCGACGTTGCGACCGGCCAGTTCTACAACGGACCGACGGCCTCGGGGATGAATGTCGACTACGCCAGCGACCCCCTGTGGGCGGCCAAGATCGCTGCCATCGGAGATCAGCTCCAGGCGATGCCTGCCTGACCAAGGGCGCCAGCCCCGTACCCTGAGGCCCGTGGACCAAGTCCGGCCAGAGTTGAGCAGCATCCCTTTGCGGGAGTACTTCTGCCTGGCGGACGGCAGCAGCGCGGCCCTGCTCACCGGCGCTGGGCGCTGCGACTACTGGTGCGCTCCGGGTTTCGACGGACCGCTGCGACTGGCCCAGGTGCTCGACCGTGACCGGGGCGGGTCGGTGGGTGTCTCCGTCCGCCTCGGCGGGCCGGCCCTGGCGGCCTGGGAGGGCCCCACCACCATCCTGGGGATCAGCTGGGCGGAGGGGGCAACCATGCGCTGCGGGCTGGTCGATGATGGGGCGGGTGGCAGCGCCCTGTGCTGGTTGGTGCGTGGGAGGCCGGGCCTGGCTGTTGACCTGGAGCTGCGGGCCCCCACCGCCGCCGGTGCGCCGTTCTTCCAGGTGGAGGGCGGGAGGGCCCGGATCGCCAGGGGGGGCGCGCCCGATGGGCCAAGCGGGCCTCTGGCGGTCGTGGCCTCCCAATCCATCGACCTCGAGACCGGCCTCCGCCTCGCCGTCCCAGAGGGTGGGCTGGTGGTTTGGTTGGGATTGCCCCGGGAGGACGGGAGCCTGCCGCCCCGTCTGGCGAGGTGCGACAGAGCGCGCTCCGTCGCGGAAGCCGAGTCCGCCCTGAATGAGAAGGCGGAGGCCGCTCGAGCCTGGATTGCCAGCCTTTTGCGGGGGGAGCCGCTGGCCAGGGCCCTGGGGCGGGCACCGCGGTGGGCCGCTGAGGCCACGGTGCGCTCTCTGCTCACGCTTTGGAGCCTTCAGGACCGCCGATCGGGCCTGCTGGTGGCCTCGCCGCTCACCTCGATTCCCCAGTGGCCAGGCAGCGCGCGGGCGTGGGACTATCGCTACGCCTGGCTGCGCGACTGCGCCGACGCCGGCATCGCCCTGGCTCGAACGGGGGCGCTGGAGCAGGCCGCCGCGGTCGCCCTGGGCCTGGTCCGGGTGATGCGCGCGGATCCCGCCCGGAGCGCCCCCGTCACCCGGCTCAATGGAGAAGCCCTGCCCGAGGAGCACATTCTTCCCTATCTCAGCGGCTACTCGGGGGCCGTGGTGAGAGTTGGCAATGCGGCGGCCGGACAGGCCCAGGTGGACACCCTCGGCGAGGTTGCCCGCTTCGCCGAGGTCCTGGATCGGTTCGGCGCCTGTCCTCAGCCTCTGCTGGACCTGGTGCCCGACCTGGCCCGCGAGGCCGCCCAGGCCTGGCGGGTGCCGGATCACGGCATCTGGGAGGTGCGGGGCGTCCCCCGCCACTACGTCCACAGCAAGGTCCTGGCCTGGGCCGCGCTCGAGAGCGCTCTGCGACTGGCGGCCCGGGGACGCATCGAAAGCTCCGCCCGGGCGGAGTGGCGCGCCGCCCAGGATGCCGTGAGCGAGGCGATCCGGACCCGGGGCACCGGTGTGGCGGGAGAGCTGACCATGACCTTCGACGACCGGTCAGCGGACTCGTCCACCCTCGCCGCCTACCTGGTCGGATACGGGATGGGGCCGCCGGCCGAGGCAACCCTGGACTTCGTCACCTCCCATCTTCAGCATGAGTACCTGTTGGCGCGGCACCACCCGGAGCGAGACGGGATGGCGGACCCCTGCGCCCCCTTCCTGTTCCCCTCACTGTGGGCGGTTATCGCCGAGGCGAGGTTGGGCAGGCGGCGCGCCGCGATCTCCCGGCTGCGGTCCATTCTTGACCTGGCCGGACCCGCCGGGCAGCTGTCGGAGGTGGCCGACCCCGGGTCCCGCCTGATGCTGGGCAATTACCCCCAGGTGCAGAGCCACGCGGCCCTGCTGGAGGCGATCCTGACGCTCTGGGGAGGGCCCGAGCAGACCTAGCGGGCCAGCTCCAGCCCAGTCTTGGTCGGCATGGTGCTGGGCGCGGCCATGGTTCCGCACGGTGGCCCCGGCTCCCGACCACCAGCGGCCGGCTCGATGGGGGCGGCTCACGGCGCCCCGAGCACTCCTATACTGGCCCCGGGGGATTGCAAAGTCGATGGCGGGCCTGCCCCGTTCGTCTAGTGGCCCAGGACACCGCCCTCTCAAGGCGGAGATCAGCGGTTCGAATCCGCTACGGGGTACCACCGGCGCCACCCAGAGGTTTCAAATGAGCAGCCAGCCGCCGCCGCCGCGCTCCCTGGGGGCAGTTCCCGTCGCCGCCCACGGGCATTCGATCTCGCAGGGACGACGCACTGAGCTGCCCCCCGAGAGCGCTGACGCGGTGGTGGCCCTGGACCAGGTCTTGGCGGCGCACGGAGGCCGGCTCGATCCCGGGGCGGCCTCGGAGATCGACCTCGTATGCGCCTCCCACCCTGACTTCCTGGACGCCTGGGCGCGGCGGGGTCAGGCGGCCTACCTGGCCGGCGAACGGGTGGCCGCCTATGCCTACGCCCGGGTCGGCTACCACCGGGGCCTGGACCGGCTCCGCCGCCATGGCTGGGGCGGCACCGGCGAGGTGCGGTGGAGCGACCGGGGAAACCGTGGCTTCCTGCGCTCCCTTCAGCTCCTGATGCTGAGCGCCGCCGCCATCGGCGAACGCGACGAGGCTCTGCGCTGTCGCACCTTCCTGCTCGACCTCGACCCCGAGGACGGGATCGGCGTCGGGGCCTGGCCCGAGCCGGCCGACGGCGAGCTGGTGGGGGCCGACCGGCTGGCCTGAGCGATTCGGTCGGCCGCGGAGCCCGCCTGGCGCTGTCAACATGGGCCCGTGACCTTCGGTGCCCGGCGCCACATTCCCCATCTCCGCGCGACCGAGCCGCGGTCGCGCGGATCTCGCGAGCGGGCCCGACACCGATGGCGCAGGGGCTCCGCCGCACCCGGATCTCAGCGCCGCGTCCCGATCATGGCCGTGCTCTCTCATGGCTGAACCCGGCCGGGCGGTGGTCCCCGCGCTGCGGCGCGGCCCGACTTGGTTTCTCGCCCGAGGTGAGCCGGGGTTGGGCCGACTCATGGAGACCGTCAGCCTGGCCCAGACCGTCGCCGCCGGCCAGGCACCGGGTCGGATCCGGGTGCTCACATCAGCCACCGCGGCTCCCTTCGCGCGCCGGGCCTGCCCCTTCCCAGTCGACGAGTTTGATCTTGAGCGAGGGGGCGACATCCAGCAGACCCTGATCGACTCGTCCGCCGTGCAGCGGCTGCTGGAGAGGCTGGCCCGGCAGCGCCCGGCAGCGCTGGTGGTGGACGGCTACGCCTTCCTGGTTCCCCTGCTGCGCGCGGCGACCGGGGCGGCGCTGGTGGTGGTTGCCAATCGGCACGACCTGGACAACCCCGCTCACTCCCGGGGGGCCCGCCTGCTCCAGGCCGCCCTGCATGCCCCTGCCGACCTGATCCTGGTCGGGGAGCTGAGGCGGGACTGGCGCCTGGGGCGTCTGGCCGGCCTGCCCGCGCTGCTGCTCCCAGCTCTGGTGCGGCCCCGGGCCCCCGCCGGAGCCGCGCGCAATCCCGTGGTGGCGGTGCTCGGGGGAGGCAGCCGCGGCGACCATGAGCTGGAGCGGTCCACCGCAGCTCTGCTGGGCGCGCTCGACCGGGCGGTGGGGTGCGGTCAGCTTCCCAGCTGCAGGGTCTTCGCGGGTCCCCTCCCTGGCTGGGCGAAGGAGCGCTATCCCCATCTGGAGTTGGGGCTCGACCCCGCCCTGGCCCTGGCCAGCATGGCGGCCGCGGAGGTGGTGGTGGCGCGCGCGGGACGCAGCACGCTGGCCGAGATCCTGGCGCTTGGCAAACGCGCGGTGGTGGTGGCCGCCCGCTCCGACACCCTGCGGGGAGCCGAGCAGGCTGCCAACGCCCGCCGGGCGGCCGCCATCTCCCCTGGTGTGGTGGTACTGGAGATGGCGCGGGTCAACCAGATCGGCGTCGCCTACCGCCGGGCCCGGGAACTCCAGCCTGGCCGGTGGCACCCCGGCAACAGCCAACTCTGGACGGCTCTGGAGGCGGCCGACCGCCGCTCCGGCGGGTGGGCCTAAGCGCCGACCTCCTCGTTGCTTGGCTCGCTCAAGGGCAGGGGAACCTTGCCGTTGACAGGCGGCGATCCCTTGAAGCCGGCGGCGGTGCGGTGGCCACCGCCCCCATACCGAGCGGCGATCTCACTCACGTCGAGCCCCGCGGGGCTCGAGCGCAGCGACCATCTGGCCACCTCTCCGGCGCCCTGCCACCAAACCGCCGCGAAGGGGTGCCCCTTGACCAAGCGGTCCCCGAGCTCGCTCTGCAGGATGGGGCTGTTTACGGCCGGAACCTTGACGCCCAGGATCTCCACCGGGCTGGCGTGGGCGGCAATCCTGTCGACCATTCGGCGCTGGTAGGCGAGCAGGGCACGGCCCTCGCTGCGCAGCTGGGCGATGTCGATGGTGTCCCAGGTTTGGAAGTCGAAGGGGCGAGCGCGCAGGGCCGCCGAGACCTCCTCGCTCTCGGGCAGTCGGTTGCGCCACAGGTCGCGATCCTGGACGTACTGCAAGAGCAGCGGAACCGGCTCCCGATGGAGGTGCTGCCACATCATCACCGCCCCGCTGCGGTCCATGTCGAAGACGCAGAAGGGGAGGTCGCCGATCTCACCCTCCGCCGAACGGTGGTGGTCCAGGATCACCAGGCTGTCGGCGGACTCGAACAGCGAGAGGCTGGTCGCGCGATCGTAGGCGAAGTCAGCCACGATCACCCGCCGGCCGCGCATGTCTGGGGGCGTGTCCCCGTGGCTGACCGGGAGGTAGTCGGCCTGGTCGCCGTACAGCTTCCAGGCGGCGAAGGCGGCTCCGAACCCGTCGGGACAGTCCCCGTGATAGACCACCAGGGGGCGGTCGACGCCCACCTGGGGAACCAGGACGGCTGCCTGGTCGGGAGTCTCAAGCGCGGCCGCGGATGATGAATTCATCCCCTAACCGTAGATGAATCCTTCCACACCCTGCAGCGTGTAGATCTCCCGCTCGTCAACCTCGCCGAATCCGATGAAGTTGGCCTCCTTGACGATGAAGGTGGTTGGGCTGATCACCGCCACCACCCAGGCCACGTGCCCGTAGTAGGGGTCGTAGGCCCCCCCGGGCCGAAAGACCACCATCGAGCCCGCCCTGGGCGTGGTGCCCCAGGCGTAGGCTCCCATGGAGGCGTCCTCAGAAATCCACTGGTCTGCGTTGCCCATCGGCGCCCAGGGGACGGAGGTCTGGGTGGCGACGAACCAGGTGCACTGGCCCCAGGGGTAGTTGTCGGGACTGGTGCCGTAGGGGGGTGATGGCGGTCCGTAGGTGGCCAAAATGGTCCCCTCCTCAGCTCCCGCCGAGCCTCCGTAGTTGCTGACCGCTATCTCCTCTGCCTGCAGGGTCTGGATCCGGCTGGCCACTTGCTGGATCTGGCTGGCGATCTGGCCCGCCTGGCCGCTGAGCGACGAGGCCTGCTGGTTGAAGCTGGCCTCCTGGCTCTGGAGCTGGGCGCTGCGGCTCTGCAGACCGGCGACCAGGCTGGAGACATGCTCCTGCTGGACCACCTGGGACGCCTGCAGCGTCTTCAGGGCGGCCTCCTCGGTCAGCAGCTGAGTTGTGAGGGTGGAGAACTGTTGCCCCACTGTCTGCAGCTGCAGGGTGCTGTCGACGAACTGGGCGATGCCGGAGCTGTCGGCGATCGCGGTGCTGAGATTGTCGGCGCTGCCGTGCTGGTACATCTGGGTGACCAGGGTCGCCAGCTGGGAGCGATCGACCACGATCTGGGCCTGCTCAACGGCGATCTGGTCGTTGGTGGTGGCCAGGGCGGCGTTGGCTCGGTTCAACTGCTGTTGCTCCTGGGCCAGCTGGCTCAGGGTGACCTTCACCTGCTGCTGGGTGGCCGCGGCCTGCTGGCCAGCTTGCGAGGCCTGCCCCCGCACGGACGCCAGCTGAGAGCTGAGTGACGACTGCTGCGCCTGCAGCTGCGCGATCTGCTGGCCCAGACTGCTGGCGCCGACATCGCTGGTGGCGAAAAGAGAGGCGGCCAGCCCGGCCACACCGAACAGACCCAACTGGGCGCTCAGGCGCAGGCAGCGCGATGCTTTGTTTTGAGACATGAGTGGGACGAGAACAAGATTGTCTCGAGTGGGGACACTAACACCGATCGCGCCGGGCTGCAAGGCCGGTGACGATCCGGCACCAAAGGGGCTCGCCGCCGGCCCTGAGCGGTGGCCCCAGAAGCCCGCCGCCCATCGGCCGCCGGGGCCCGGGGGTCGGCCCTCGCAAAGGGCCGTCTCGGACGAATCCGCCCAGCGCCACCGCGCAGGCCAGGCGCAATGGCCCGGTGGGACCGCATCCATGCGTGCCCCCTCCGCTGGAGCGTTGGGGCCGCCGCGCCGGACAGGCCAGCCCCGTCGGCTCGCGGCAGACCAGGAAGCCGCTTGGCTCAGCTTCCAGGCGGGGCCGCGGCGGGACCGCTCGCGGCCGGTGGTCCCAGAAAGGGCGCCAGGTACTCGCCGTTGAGACGGATCGGAGCCATCGACTGGGGGATCCCGTCAACCGTTCGCACCAGGCGAGCCCCCACTTCGGCGAACACCTCGGCCACCGAGTGGACCATCCCGCAGGGAATCCCGGCTCCCTCCAGGCGCAGCTGCCAGGCGTCCGCATCGGCCTCCGCCAGGAGGGCCTCCAAACGCAGCCGCAGCTCTGGGAGATGGCTGACTCGGGCCGGGTTGCTGGCAAACCGCGGGTCCACAGCCAGCTCCGGGGCCCCCAACTCGCGGCACAGGGCTGCGAACTGGCCGTCAGTTCCGGCGGCGATAACGATGCTGCCCCGGCGAGTCAGGTAGAGCCCGTAGGGAGCCACCTGAGGGTGATCGTTGCCCAGGGGGGTCGGCTCCACTCCGCCCGCCAAGTGGGCCATGGCCTGATTGCTGAGCAGGGCCACGACCGAGTCGAGCAGCGAGACCTCCACCTGGGCGCCAGATCCGCGCCGCTCGCGGTCCCGCAGGCAGGCGCTGACCGCCAGGGCCGAGAAGAGGCCGGCGGCGAGGTCGGAGATGGGCACGCCGACCTTGGTTGGGGGGCCGCCCGGGCTGCCCGTGATCGACATCAGGCCACCCATGGCCTGGGCCACGAGATCGAACCCCGGTCGATCCGGGTCCTCGGCCCCGAAGCCGGATATCCCGCAGTGGATGCAGCTTGGATTGATGGCCGCCACCTCGTCGTAGGTGAGATGGAACCGGGTCAGGACATGGGCCGTGAAGTTGTGGACCAGAACATCGGCATGGCGGAGCAAGCGCTGGAGGCGCTCCCGATCCGAGGGGAAAGAGAGGTCGAGGCGCAGGCCCCGCTTGTTGCGGTTGGCGGTGTAGAAGTAGGTGGCGGTGCCATTGTGGAAGGGCGGTCCCCAGCGCCGCGTCTCGTCTCCCTGGGGGCCCTCGACCTTGACCACGGTGGCGCCGAGGTCCGCCAGCAGCATCGCGCAGTAGGGCCCCGCCAGCACCCGGGACACGTCCAGCACCCGAACCCCGGACAGGGGCCGACCGGCGGCGCCGGGGGGTGGCTCCCAGAGTGGGTCGAACTCCAGGGGTGGATTCGCTCTCAGATCGTCGTCAGCCCCGCTTCCCATCGGCAGAGTTTGACAAGCCGAGGAGGTGGCGTGCCGGCGGCGACGCCGTTCCGGCCCTAGCCGCGCTGGTCTCGGGATGTCGCCGGGGGCAGCTTGGCCGTGGGTTGACCGCCGCCCACTGGGGTCGGGCCAGGGAGTCGGCCCAGGCCCAGCAGGAGCAGGCGAGCCAGCTGGCCCGGTCGGGCGACCAACAGTCTCGCCGCGACTGGCTCCGGCCCGCCTCCAGGCTGCCAGCGGGTGCTGGTCACCCGCACCTTCCATCTCCCCAGCAGACGCTTGGTCATCCGGACCTCGGTGTGCTCGAAGACCACTGCCCTCGGGCCGGGCGTCGCTTGACGGCCCTCGGTGGCCCGAGACTGGCGCCACCACCACCAGCCCAGGCGAGCCGCCAGGGGGGCGGCGGCGATCAGCAGCGCCCACAGGCGGCGGGGGGCGACTGCCGTTTCAGCTGGGTCCACCAGCTCGGCGATCAGGGGGCCGGGATTGGAATCCTGCAACGGCGCTGAAGATAGCATTGCGGCGACCGCTTTCGTGTAGGCTGCAGCAGATGCAGTCGCCGCCGGCCGGACTCCGACTCCGCCCCCTGCGGGTGACCGAGCTGATCGACACCGTATTCAGCCTCTACCGGCAGAACTTCTGGCTCTTCCTGGCGGTGATCGCGCTCGTCCAGGTGCCCTATCAGGTGATCGCCGACCTGCTGGGCCTGACCGCTCCGAGTCGGAATCTCCACCCCGGCGCCGGTAAGGCGCTCACCTCCGCGCAGCTGCACACGCTGCTGGTGGCTCTGGTGGGGCTGCTGGTGATCGCTGCGGTGCTGACCGTGATCAACATCGCGGTGGTGGTGCCGCTGCAGACGGCCGCCTTCACCAAGACCGTCGCCGATCGTTTCCTGAGCATTCCCACCTCCGCCGGGGACTGCTACCGCTTCGCGGTACGGCGGTGGGGCGCCCTGATCGTCCTGGGGCTCATCTACCTGGCCCTGGCGGTGGCCGCCCTGGTCGTACTCGGGGCGGTGACCACCCTCCTCGTCCTGCTCCTGGGCCGGGGCGGGGGAGTGCTCGCGGTGCTGGTGGCCCTGGTGGGGATCGTGGGGGCGGTGATGGTGTACGTCCGGCTGGTGGTCGCGACCCCATCCCTGGTGCTGGAGGGCCTGCGTCCCTGGGAAGCCATCCAGCGCAGCTGGCGGCTCACCTCCGGTCATGCCGGCAGGGTCTTCGGAGTCCTGCTCTCCCTGGTCCTGGTGGAGCTCCTGATCGGACTGGCCCTGGGGATACTGGTCGGGGTCGGGGTCAGCGCCGTCGGTGGCGCCAGCTCCGCGGCTGGGACGGTGGTCGGGGACGTCGCCACCCTGGTGGTGGCGGTGCTGGTGGCACCGATCCTGGCCGCGGGGCTGACCCTCCTCTACTTCGACCTTCGGGTCCGCAAGGAGGCCTTCGACCTGGAGCTGCTGGCGCAGCAGATCTCGGCGGGCCAAGGCCCGGCTTGAGCCGCGGCGGGCGCCTCCTCGCCGCCAGCATCCTCGCCCTGAGTGTGGCCGGCCTGAGCTCCTTTCCCCTGATCGCGCTTGGCGCTGGGCCAGATACCCCCTCCGCCACCCTCGCGGCCGCTCAGGCCGCCTTTGATCAGGGCCACTTTCAAGCGGCCGCGAGCGATCTACAGAGCATCGCCCGGGCCATCCCGGCGGCTGGGGTCATAGCTGGTGAGCTCCGTGCCGGGCAGCAGGTCAGGGCCGGCCACCAGCTCCGCCTGCTCAGCGCGGCGGTGTCGAACTCTCAGTCCGCCCCGTCCACGGTCGGCAAGCGGCTGGCGCAGGTGTACGCCAGTGCGCAGCTGGCTGCTCTCGACCGTCCGGCGGCACCGCGCAACAGCCTGATGTCCGGCCTGGCCAACTTCCTGCGCCAGCTCCTGCGCGCCATCTTTGTAGGCGGGGGTCGCCTGCTCTGGAGCCTGCTGGCGCTGATAGGGGTCGGAGCGGGGGCAGCGCTGGCCGTGGCGCTGCTGCACCGCTCGCGGAGTCGGCTTCCGGAGGGGGCCGGCCGGGCGATGCCCGCCACGCTCGCCACGTGCCGCGAGCGCCCGGAGAGGCTCTTCGCCAGCGCCGACCAGCTCCTCCAGGAGGGCCGATTCACGGATGCCGTCCGAGCCTCGTTCCAAGCCCTCCTGATCAGCGCCAGCGAGCGCCGCGTGCTCCAGGTCGACCCCAGCTGGACCAATTCGGAGCTGCTGCAGCAGGCGCGGCAGGTGGCCGATCTGGAGCCCGCCCTACGACCGCTGGTGGCCCAGTTCAACGCCGTTGTCTACGGTGGTCGCGATCCAGGTTCGCAGGGCTGCTCCCGGTTCAACGCGGCCTGCCGGGCGGCCGCCTTGGGGCTGGGGCGTTGAGGCGGGTCCCGCGTTCCCGGCACCCCTTCCGGCTGCCGGCGGCGGTGGTGGTGGTGGGTGCCGCGCTGGCGATCCTGATCACCCCCGCCGCGGCCCCCAACAATTCCGATCCCTCCAGCTACGCCACCGGCCGGGCCGGAACCTGGGCCTTCTACCACCTGGAGGCGTCCCTGGGGGCCGTCCCCACCCGGCTCACCGGAGACGGCTTCGCAGCGGCCCTCCGGGCGGCCGGCACCCTGGTGGAGGCGGCCCCAACCGTGAGCTTCACCAAGGCCCAGGTCGGCGACCTGGTGAGGTTCGTGCGTGGCGGGGGGACCCTGCTGTACGCCGTCGGCACCACCGCCGTCGACGCGCCCATCCTGGCCGCTTTCGGCCTCACCGCCAGGGGCGCCTATCCCGCCCGCGATTGGCGGGAGCAGCTCCCGCTCGCCGGCCATGCGCCTCTCCAGGTGGAGATGGGGCGGTCGGTCGGCCTGGGATACACCCAGGCCACCGCTCTGCCCCTCCTGGGCCCGGTGGCCGCCCCGGTCGCGGTGGTCGAACAGCTGGGCAGGGGCCGCGCTGTGGTGCTCGGGTCCGAGGCCCCCCTCTCCAACTACGGCCTGCGCCAGAGCCAGGACGCCCTGTTCGCCGTGCTGGCCTCAGGGACCACGGCCGGGCGCCGGGTGGTCTTCGACGAGATCCACCACGGTTACGGCCTGGGGGACGGCACCACCGCCCTCCTGTTGGGCACTCCGCTGGGGCTCGCCGCCATCCTGGTCGCGGTGGTGGTCCTGCTCTTCCTGGCCAGCCGGGGCCGTCGCCTGGGTCGGGCGCTGCCGCCGCCGGAACTGGTCTCCGTGCGCACCACCGAGGAGCAGCTGGACGCGCTCGCCCACCTGTACGCGAGGACCTCAGATCGGCGGGCGGTGGCGGGCCGCTACCTGGCGGAGCTCAGAGCCAGCGCCGGCCCTGCGTTCGGCCGAATGCCTGATGAGAGCGGGACACCGCTGGCCGGCGACCTGAACCGCCTGCTGGGGGATTTGGAGGCGGCCTCCCTCCAGGGGGTGGAACCGAAGAGACTTACCGAGCTGGCGCGGCGGGCCGACAGCCTGGAGCGACAGCTCGCCGGAGCGGCTACTGCACCCATCTCACCCGAGGTACTGGAGCGATGACCAAACTGGCGGAGACCAAGGACCGGTTGCTGGAGCGGGCATCCCGGGTCCTGGTCGGGCCCACCGACAACCTGGAGCTGTGCCTGCTGGCGATGGTGGTGGGCGGCCACGTCCTCCTGGAGGGCTTCCCGGGCACCGCCAAGACGCTGCTGGCGAAGACCCTGGCCCGGCTGACCGATGCCCGCTACGCCCGGGTCCAGTTCACTCCTGATCTGCTCCCCGCCGACATAGTCGGCACGGTCGTCTACAACCAGGCCAAGGCCGCCTTCGAGGTGCGGCCGGGGCCCGTCTTCACCGACCTGCTGCTGGCGGACGAGATCAACCGCAGCCCGGCCAAGACCCAGGCGGCTCTCCTGGAGGCGATGGAGGAGCGCCAGGTCACCCTGGACGGGCGCAGCTATCCCCTGGGGGACCGCTTCACCGTCCTGGCCACCCAGAACCCGATCGAGCTGGAAGGCACCTTCCCGCTGCCAGAGGCCGAGCTCGACCGCTTCCTGATGAAGCTGGAGATCTCGTATCTGCCGCCTGAGGGCGAGCAGCGGCTGGCCCGGATGGTGGACCGCGGCTTCGACCCGCACTCTCTGGCCGCCGAGCTCGCGGAGCCGGTGCTGACCCGGGATTCCCTGGCGGAGGTGCGCCGCGAGGTACTGGCGGTGAAGCTCTCAGACGAGGTGCTCTCGTACCTGACCCAGGTGGTCCAGGCCACCCGCGACGCGCCCGAACTGGCTGTTGGGGCCAGCTCCAGAGCCACGGTGGCGCTGGTCCATCTGGCCAAGGCTCGCGCCGCCGCCGCTGGCCGGGACTTCGTCGAGCCGGACGACGTCAAGGAGGTCTGCCTGCCGGTGCTACGGCACAGGGTCCAGCGCCGACCCGAGGTGGAGATGCAGGGAGTGGGCGAGCGGGAGGCGATAAGCCGGGTCCTGGCCCGGGTTCCGGTGCCCAGGTAGGGACTGAGGTTGACCATCCGAGCTCTCGTACTGGGGCTCCTTGCCATCGCCGTGGTGCTGGCCGGGGCGGCCCTTGGCCCTCTGGTGCCCACCGGCGGCGGGCTGCTGGCCATCTTGTTTTTGCTCTGCGGTGCCGATTGGTGGCTGGCTCCCTCGGGGGGTGACTGGGAGGCCCGCCGCCTCCACGCTCCTGCCCTGGCGCTGGCCGCCGAGAACCCGATCGAGCTCCGCTTCCGGGCCCGGCTGCGCCGTCCCGTCCCTGTGGAGGCCCGCGACGAAGCTCCCCCCGAGATCACGTGCAGCCGCTCCTTCCTCACCTTCCAGCTGCAGCCGGGGGTGGAGTACGCGACCCAGTACCTGGTCCGGCCCAGGGTCCGAGGACCCCACAAGTTTGGCCGGATCGTCGTCCGCTGCCCCGGCCCGCTGGGGCTCTGGCGGCGCCAGACCTCAATCCCCGCCGCGGAGGAGGTGGCGGTGTACCCGGCTCTGGCCGCCATCGGGAGGTGGGAGGCCCTGGTGAGGCGGGGGGCGGTCCAGGAGATGGGGGTGCGCAGCTGGCGTCGCTTCGGCGAGGGGACCGAGTTCCAGGGGGTGCGCGAGTACGTCCCCGGGGATGACTTCCGGCGCATCAACTGGCGGGCCAGCGCCCGGCTCGCCCGGCCCATGCTCAGCCAGTTCGAGCCGGAGCGCTCCCGCCCCATCTGGTTGGTCCTGGACTGTGGCCGTCTCATGGCCGGCGGCAGCGGCCCGCTGACCAAGCTCGACGGGGCGCTCAGCGCGGCCCTGCTGCTGGCCTGGGTCGCCCTCTTCAGAGGCGATCGGGTGGGTGCCCTGGCGGTGGCCGGGGCCCCGGTCGCCGCCGTTCCCCTGCGCGGGGGCCGGAGCCACTACCCGCGTCTGCTCGAGCGGCTCTCCGCGCTGCGGCCGGAGTTGGTGGATCCAGACTGGGAGCTGGTGATCGCTCAGCTCCGCAAGCGCCAGGGACCGAGGGCCCTGATCGTGATCTTCACCGACCTGGCTGACCCCAAGGTGGCCGCTGAGCTGGCCCGTGCCACCGCCCTGCTGCGGCCGCGCCACCTGCCCTTGGTGGTGACCCAGAGGGACCCGGCCCTTGAGGCCGCTCGACGCCGACCTCCTATGGACGACCTCGCCCTGTATCGCCGGGCCGCGGCGCTGGGGATTCTGGAGGAGCGCGAGCTGGCGCTGCAGCAGCTCCAGCGACTGGGCGTCCTCACCGTGGACAGCGGACCGGAGGGGGTCAGCCCGGCCCTGC
The DNA here is from genome assembly GCA_013044295.1 of Candidatus Dormiibacterota bacterium. Lineage (GTDB taxonomy): Bacteria > Chloroflexota > Dormibacteria > Aeolococcales > Bog-877 > AG-12. Next base: position 30,203 of record JABEUU010000188.1, on the reverse strand, counting down.
TGAATCGCTATCTGGAGCTGAAGGGGCGCGGGCAGCTGTGACCGCGGCTCTGGCGGGCGTCTCCATGGCCTCCAGGGCGGCGATCACCTCGCGCGTGATCTGAGTCGGAGTCGAGGCTCCCGAGGTCACCCCCACCCGGCCCACGTCCTGGAACCATTCCGGCCGCAGGTCGGCCGCCGTGTCGACCAGGTGGGCCGGCCGGTGGGCGAGGTCTCCCACCACCTGCACCAGCCGCTGGCTGTTGCTGCTGCGCGAGCTTCCCACCACGATCACCAGGTCGCAACTGGCCGCCGCCTCCACCGCCGCCTGCTGGCGCTCCTGGGTGGCGTTGCAGATCTCGTTGTGGACTTCGATGTTGGGAAACCGCTCCTGGAGGCGGGCGATGATCGCCTGCGTGTCCCAGACCGAGAGGGTGGTCTGGTTGGTGACCGCCAGCTTCTGGGAATCGATCTCGAGCCGGTCCACGTCAGCGACCGACTCCACCAGATGGAGCGCCTCAGGCGCCTCTCCCAGCACCCCCTCCGGCTCGGGGTGCCCGGCCTTGCCGATGTAGACGATGGTGTAGCCGTCCTCGCTGAGGCGGCGCACCAGTTCGTGGGTGCGGATCACATCGGTGCAGGTGGCGTCCACCACGTTCAGCCCCTTCGCCAGGGCCCGCGCCTTGACCGCTGGGGAGACTCCGTGAGCGGTTAGCACCACGGTGCCACGGTCGACCTGTTCCAGGGCCTCCAGGCGGGAGGGGGCGTCCACCAGCTGCACCCCCCGCTCGGCGAACTCTCGGGTGACGTGCTCGTTGTGCACCAGGTGCCCCAGCATCACCACCGGCTCGTCCGGATGCTGTTCGGAGGCCAGGCGCAGAGCCCGGATCGCCTCCACCACCCCGTGGCAGTAGCCCCGGGGCCGGATCTTGACCACCTCCATGGTTCGATCCTATCAGCCGAACTGAGTAACCTCGGCGCTGACTGCGCCCTTCGTGCCGACCGCCGGCCCGTGTCGGCCCGAGCCCAGTAGCCAGGAGTAGAGTGCGACCCCGCTGGCGACGCCCACCAGCAGCTTGCTCCAGGGTGGGATCCCGGACGGGGTGACGAACCCCTCGATCAGCCCCGCCACCACCAGCAGGCACGCGGCGCCCAGCGCCAGCTCCACGGCCGGCCGCGCCGCCGCCACCAGGGAGGCCCCCCGGGTCTGCAGTCCGGGGCGGAGGAGGGAGTCCCCCAATCGCAACCCCGCCCCGGCCGCGGTGCAGATGACGGTGAGCTCGATCACTCCGTGGGGCACGATCAGGGCCCAGAACTGAAGGTCCAGACCGGCGGCATGGCTGGCGCTGGCAAGAACCCCCAACTGGAATCCGTTGGCCAAAAGGAGGGCGACGGTGGGCAATCCCAGGGCCAGACCGAGCACGCAGGCCAGAGCCGCCACCCTGATGTTGTTCTGAATGATCAGAGCGGACAGCTGCGAGCTGAACTGGCCACTGAGCGCCGCCGGGTTGCCCAGGTGCCCGGCCGCCAGGCTGGCCTGGTAGCCCGGTGGCAGCAGTCCCACCAGGTCAGGGCGCAGGGCCACCGCCGACCAGCCAGCCGCCGTGCCCGCGACCATGCAGAGGGCGGCGAAGCCGATGTAGGGGCCGGTCTCCCGGAATCGCCGGGGCAGCCCCACCGCGAAGAACCGGGGCAGCTGGGAGATCCCCGGACTGGTCTGCCGGTAAAGCAGCGGCTGGGTGGTGGCCAAGACCCGTTCCAAGTAGGCGGGTAGCGGCGAGCCGGGATAGTCACGACGAGCGGTCGCCAGATCGCCGCTCATCAACCGCACCAGACTCGCCAGCCGGTCCACATCGCTCGACGAGGCCCGTCGCAGGCGCCGCCCGCGCAGGCTCGAAGCCAGCTGGATCAACTCGTCCCAGCGCGGCTGGCGATCCCCGGCGAACTCCTCGATCGTCCTCACTGGGCGGCGCTGTCCTGCCCGGACCAGCTTGGCGGCCGTGGGCGGGAGCTACTATTCGCCCCGACCATGACGGACGGTTTCGAGTACCGAACCCCCGAGAGCCTGACCATTTCCCAGCCGGTGGCCGGGATCGGATCCAGGGGCCTGGCGGCCGGGGTGGACTCGTGCATCCTGCTCATCATCGTCCTCATCCTGCTGGCAGGTGGCCTGAGCCTGTCCCTGATTTCGGTGACCGCCGCGGTGGCCGGCCCGACCCTGATCGTGGTGGTGGTGGTCGCCTCGGTGGTGCCGCTGCTCTACTACGTCGTCTGCGAGGTTGCCACGGGGGGCCGCTCCATTGGCAAGTCACTCTTCGGTTTGCGGGTGGTCGACCTCCAGGGGGTGCCGGTCGGGTTGGGGGACTCCCTGGTGCGCAACCTGGTTCGCATCCTGGACTTCCTGCCGCTGCTGTACGCAGTGGGGATGGTGACCATGTTCGCCGGTCGGCAGCCGCGCCGGTTGGGTGATCTGGCGGCGGGGACCGTGGTCGTCCACGACCGCGGCTTGAGGAGGCTGGGACGCGAGGGCGGACCGGCGCTGCGGCCGGTGATGCTGACCAGGGCCGAACCCGGCCCCCCCATCGCCGGACTCGAGCGCTGCGGGAAGTTTGACCTGGACCTGGTCCAGGACTTCCTGTCCCGACCCGGACTGACGCCGGAGCGGCGCCGAGCGCTGGCCGCGGACCTGGCCGCCGCCCTGCGAGCACGGGCCGGGCCCGAGCTCCCGTGGGCTGCCGCCAACGAGGATCCGGTCGACTTCCTGGAGCGGGTCTACCTCCAGCTCCGCCAGCGTTTCAGCGGCCCCTGAAAGGGTCAGCCAGCGCGACCTGAGGCGGCCCGGTGTCGACCCGGCGTCTGAACTCCCGCTCAGGGGTCGCCTGGTCGGGTGCCTCCCGTTCCGCCACCGGCGCTCGCCTGCGGCCGGGCGCCCGCGCGGGGCTACTGCGCTCGGGCGTCTCCTGCAGGTTGCGGCGGACGGTGACCGGGCGCCGAGACGCCTCCACCACCGCCTCCAGGAACGCCCAGCCCCGGTAGGCGGCGTAGGCCGCCAGTGCCAGCAGCGTCAGTGAGCCGACCGCATTGAGCAGCCCCGCCAGCGGCGGGGCCACGACCGAGAGCGCGGCGCAGCCCCCAACCACGGCCAGACCGGTCTTGAATCTTGCCTTGCTCATAGCTCACCAGGAGGAGTCCGCCGGGGCAGCCTCGACGGGCTGGCTACCATCTATCCGAATTGGCACAGCTGATTAGACCCGATCACGGACACGGACCGCACCCCCATCGCACCTGGCTGCACCTGCTGGCCGCGGAGCCTAGCTTCCAGCCAACTCTGGGGGACTTGGGCAGGGCGCGCGAGGTGCTTGTCGCCCACGGGCTGGCGGTGGCCACCGCCGATGGCGAGCTGCTGCCCGGGCCGGAGTTCGCCCGGGTGCTCGGATCCGGTCCCTCCCCCAGCTCTCTGCCCATGCTGGGCGCTCGGCAACGGGGAGAGGTGCGGGTCGAGGCGGGAGTGTGGCGCTGTTATCCGGACCCGGGCCCGGAGGGGTTCAACACCGTGCCCCTGCGGGGCTACACCGCCTCCTGCCCGGTCTGTGGGGCGGCCCAGGAGTTCTTCGCCCTCCGCTTCCCCTTCGCCGATCCCATGCTGGGTGCCTGCGCCGACTGCGGGGCGGAGCTTCCGCTGCTGCTTCTGCCCTGGTCCCCGGAGCTACCGACCGGCCGGATGGAGATCACCTTCGGGGATCTCGAACACAGACCCAGCCTGCGCTCCACGACCGTCTTCGGGGAGCTCGAGGAGACCCTTGGCACCGGCCTGCGCGAGGTCCACGTCACGCTCTGAGCCGGATCAGACCTCGCTGGCCGCCAAGCGCCGCACCGCCCGGCTCCAGCGCCTTCCGGCCGCCTCGGCACTGCTCTCGAAGTGAGTGGCGACGTTCAAGGCTCCCGGCACCCTCAGCATCAGGTAGAGGCAGCTGAAGGCGTACAGCATGCCCATCACCCCCTGACCCCGGGCAAAGGCCAGGGCGATTGCGACTCTCAGCACCAGGAGTTGGCCGAATTGCATGAACAGAGCGACCACCAGCAAGCGGGACCACTGCCGGGCGAAGCCGCGCGTCTCGGGCAGGATCCAGCACGTGGCCGCCAGGGGGGCGCTGGCGCAGAGCACGGCCAGCAGGGTGTAGCGGACCACGTAGGCCAGTGCCAGGATCACCAGCGCCAGTACCAGGGCGGCGGAGAAGAGGAGCAGAAAAATGTTGTCGCCGGCGCTGGCGACCGCCGGGCCGCTCAGTGGGGAGCTCCAGGGAAGGTCGCCCAGGTTGACCGCAGCTCCTCCCACCACCACCGAGCAGAGGGCGTTGTTGAGATCGATCAACTGTTGGATGAGGGGCAGGCTGAGGGCGCCCAGTGCGAGCGCCAGCAGCACCCGGGGCAACACCACCTGGAGCTGGTGCTGCGGGCTGCCCCCGGCGTCCCCCACGGTCCGAAGCGAGCTGTAGATGAAGATCGCCACCACCAGGGCGCCCCCGGCGAGCACCAGCAGGTGGTTCAGAGGCGCCAGCCCGGGGGTGGCGGTGAAGGCCAGGCGACGCCCTGGTGAGGTGGCGTCGTAGGTGCCGAAGAGATAGCCCGACAGCGCCGAGTCCAACGACCCGCGGGCCTGGCTGACAAAGTCGCTCAGGGCCCCACTCAGGAGATGGAGCAGCATCGTCAGGGGGTCGAAGGAGAAGCTCGGCAGGGCAACTCCGGTCCCCGCGACCATCGTCAGCCGAGGCTGTGAGGCACCGCTGCCAGGAGGACGTGGGTGAGCAGCCCGGCCAGTTCAACTCCCAGGGTGCCCAACGCGATTCGACCCAACCAGCGCTGGGCCTCCATGGCGCTTCGGGGGCTGGGGGCAACCACCCTCCAGACGAAGGCGCAGACAAAGGCGAGCGTGCCCAAACTGCCGATCAGTCCCTGCCCCAGCAGCACCCACGAGTTGAGCAGAGAATCGAGCTCCGCCATCCCGATGCCTCCCCACCACCACCGTCCAAGCCCTGCTTATGTCCGTCAAGCGGATGGCGCGGAGCCTGGGCTCAGCCGCAGCCGGTCTCCCAGGAGCTCTCCCCGGAGCTGACCACGATGGTGACCGGCCCGTCGTTGACCGAGGCCACCTCCATGTGGGCGCCGAAGCGGCCCTCCGCCACCCGGGACACCCCGAGCGCACGCATCGCCTCGGCCAGCTCCCCACAGAGCCGCCGCCCCTGGTCGGGCGGCGCGGCCGCCAGGAAGGATGGGCGGTGCCCGCGGCTGGTGTCCGCGAACAGTGTGAACTGGCTCACCAGCAGGACTTCGCCCCCCACGTCCAGCAGGGAGCGGTTCATGCGCCCCTGGGAGTCGGCGAAGATCCGCAGCGACGCGAGCCGCCCAGCCAGGTGCCGCGCCACCTGTTCGTTGTCAGGTGGCGCGATCCCGGCCAGGACCAGCAGTCCGGCGCCTATCTCACCAACCACCTCGGATTCCACCATCACCTGGGCCCGGCTCACCCGGGTCACCACCGCTCGCAAAAGCTAGCCGATCGACCGCAGGCTGCGGTAGATGCGCATCGCCTCGGCCTCGGCCTCCAGAAAGCCGGGCGCCTGGTCGCGCATGCCCTGGATCGAAAAGCTCCACCAGCCGGGTGGGCTGGCCGGGCCGGGCATGGTCGCGCCGCGGTAGCGAGGCGGGTAGAAGGTGATGGTGGTGCCCGGCATCCGCTTGAAGATGGGCCCGGAGACCATCAGGTCGTCGATCGAAAGGGGCCCCACCACCGAACCCTCGACGAACTCCAACAGGCGCTGCTTGCCGATCGGGTTGTCGGGGTCATCGACAACTACCCTGCCGCCCAGTTCAAGGCTGAGTCGCAGCAGGCCGAAGGAGACCGCCAGGGCATCGGTCTCGTCGCCCGCCAGCTTCACGAACCCGGCCCCGACCACCTGCTCGATGCTGCTCAGGCGCAGGTGGCGCAGGTACTCGGACTCGAACAGTCCGGGCGACTTGTCCGTGGCCAGCCACATGGGCTCACCGCGCCAGACCCGGGTGGCGGCGAACCGATCCACCGCCTCCGCCCAGGAGGCAGCCGAGCCGCGGCCCTCGTTGAGCAGGCGATAGTAGACGACCCGGGCCATGGGCAGTGATTTTAGCCCGGCGTCAGTGGGGCTCCCACGCGCTCCCGGCGGGCGTCTGGCCGGTGAGCCAGGCGTGGTGGAGAGCGGGCGCCTCGACCAGCAGCGGACAGCGCCGGGTGCCCGACACCAGCAGGAAGTGGCCCCGGCCGGCCTGCTGGAGCCACTCCCGCTGGTGGTCGTCCAGGTCGAAGGCCTCCTGCAGTCGGAGGGCGCCGGCAGCCACCTGCCCTCCCAGCATCATGGTCGCCGAGTTGACCGCCGCCACCTCCCCAGCGCCGCCGGCCAGGTCGCCGGCCGCCTGGGTCAGCAGCATCAACGATCCCCGGTACTTGCGGATGCGGCGGGCGAGCTGGCTGATCAGCGTCTGCAGAGCGGGGTTGTCGGCCAACAGTCCGGCTTCGTCCACGATCACCTGCTTCACGCCGGGCTCGCTCTTGGCCCAGGCCCAGAGCCACCTGGAGACCAGCAGGGTAGCCCCAGGGACCCAGCTGGGAGGCAGGTCTCGGATGCCAATCCCGAGCGCGGATCGCACCCTGGGCCCCCGACCCGGGCGGCTGAAGAGCCCGCCCGGCGATCCCTGCACCCATGGCCTCAGACGGTCGGCGAGGGCCCGGCCCTCGGATGTCGCTTGCAGTGGTTGGAGGCAGTCTCCCAGGACCAGTGACGGGGAAGGCGTCTCGAGCAGTCGGTCGAGAGTCCCCAGAAGGCAGCCCGACTCCGCCGTGCTCAGGGGCCCACAGAGCAGCCCGACCAGCTCCATCGCCGCCAGGGGAACGTCGCCAGGGTCCCCCAGTTCCATGATGTTGAATCCCACCGCTGGCTGGTCAGAGAGGTCGAGATATTCGCCGCCTGCGGCCTGGCACCACCGGCGGTGCTCGTTCTCGGGATCGACCACCACCACCAACTGACCACGGCGCACCGCCTCCAGGCCCACCAATCCGGCGAGATATGACTTGCCGCTGCCGGATGAGGCCACCACTCCGAGGTTGGCGTTGGCTAGCTGGTGGCCGGAGTGGAGATCGAGCGCCACTGGCCGACCGGTGCGCTGGTGTCGCCCCAGCAGGCTCACGTCGGACGAGGGGTCGCGGCCCGCATCCAGCCACGGCCAGAAGGTGGCCAGCTCGATTGTGTCGACCAGGTGCCAACGAGCGGGGCTCACGGCGGCGACGCTCTCCAAGCGCGCTGGCAACTGGTCCAGCCAGGCCGGAAGCAGGTTGCCTCTGAGGGCGTCCATGCGAGCCCGCATTGCCCGCTCCTGAGCCCTGGCCTCGGCCAGGGAGTCCGCTCCCAGGCTGACCGTGACCGCCACCTCGAACACCCGCCCGGTCCCGGTCGCCAGCACCCGTCGGAGCCTTCCCGCGGCCTCCAGGGCAGCATCCAGGCGAGGATCTCCTCCATCCGCCCCGGCCGCCAGCACTCGGGCGCGTAGCCCGCGCATGCGGCGGCGCAGGTGGCGGTCCGCGGCCAACCCCGGCCGGGGCCGGATGTGGATCGCCAGGTCGTACTCGGCCGCAACCTCCAGCAGAGTCCAGAGCCAGCCAGGCTCCACCTCCACTCCGGGCAGCCGCCCGAGTCGCAGCGAGACCAGCCACCGTCCGCCTTGGCGAAGCGCGGAGGCGGCCTCCCTGACCTCACCTTCGGCGAGGGCGGGGAGCCCAGTCGCCCGGGCCCCGGTGAGCTGGCAGCGCTGGGCGAGTTGGCTGACGATCTCATCCTCCCCACCCCCCGCGGCGGGGAGGATGAGAAAGACCGGCCGGCGGTAGCGGGGACGCAACTCGAGATCGCTCCGAAGGTGTGCCAGGCGGGCCGCCTCGAGGGCGGCCCCGGGGTACCCGGCGGCACCCGCTTCAACCATCGGCGCAGGGATGGCCGGCTCCATGGTCAGGCGCCGTGAGCAAGCGACCAGGGTCAGCCCCGTCTCCAGTTGGTCCAGCCAGCCGGCGAAGGCCGTGGCCAGGCGCTCGCGTGCGGAAGAGGTGAGCTCCAGCAGGTCCGCGCCGGCAAGACGCCAGCAGCTCGCCCCGGCCGATGACTCAGCCGAGGCCGCGCTCATCCCCGTCGGCTGCTTGCCACCCTTCCCGCGCCCGGGGCCCTCGCCACCCGAAGCGGGCGGCACGGCCCGCCCATCCGGCCAGCGAGAGGCCTTGCCATCGCACCCAGACCAGCGCCGCTGTGCCGAGGAGCAACAGGCCGGCCAGGGCACCCTCCAGGAAGGCTGGGATGGGCGCCCGGAGCGCCTCCAGGGCGGCGCCCATCCCAATTCCCGCCAGCCCGAGGCGTCCGGCGGGAAGCCCCAATGCGATCACATCCTCGCGATCCTCGGAATCGCTGAAGCGAATCCTGGGCATCGGCACACCTCATGGGCTCGCCCGCCGGCAAGGCTGGGCCCGAGCCCACCTGAGGGGTCCCGCGGGCAAGGGTGTTGAGGCCGGGCGCGCTCAGGGCCGGTGCAACTCCACCGCGAACCCCAGGGTCTGGGCCGGACGACGCGGCTCCTTGGTCACCCGCACCAGCACCGATCGGACCTGGGGCATGGCGAGAACCTCGTCGGCGATCCTGGAGGCCAGCGTCTCCAGCAGGTGGAACTGGTTCTCCTCCGTGAGCCGGCGCGCCACCTCGTAGAGCTTCGAATAGTCCACCCCGTCCTCGAGCCGGTCGCTGGCGGCGGCTCGGCCAATCTCCGCTGTCACTTCAAGGTCGACGGTGAAGTGGGAGCCCAGCAGGCGCTCCGACTCGTTGTTGCCGTGGCGCCCGAAGAACCGCAGCCCGCGCAGCAGCAGCAGCCCGGTCGCGTCGGCGGCGAGCTCTGGTGCGCCGGCCGCTGGAGTTGGGCTCATGCTGGGAAGAGGATAGCCGCCCGGAGGCGGCTGTTCTAGCACGTGGCCGGACGCATGGCCCGAACTATGGCCCCGTGCAGACCGTCCGCCACCTCATGGGTGAAGCTGATCTCGACCTCCTCGAACCCGGCCCGGCTGAGAAGCCGGTGGTATTCGGACAGCGAGAGCGCCCCCGCGATGCAGCCGACGTGGTCGCCGCGCTGGGCGCGCTCGGCGGGCCCGAGGCGATCCTCGGCCACCACGTCCGAGATACCGATCCGGCCCCCCGGCCGCAGCACCCTGAAGACCTCGGCCGCGACCGCCGGCTTGTCGACGGAGAGGTTGACCACGCAGTTGGAGATCACCACGTCGACCGACTCCGCCGGCAGCGGGATCGCCTCGATGCGCCCCCGCAGCAGTTCGGCGTTGCCAACGCCCGCCTCGGCCATGGTCCGGCGGGCCAGGGCCAGCATTTCGTCGGTCATGTCCAGCCCGTAGACCTTGCCCGAGGCGCCCACCCGGCGGGCGGAGAGCACCAGGTCCAGGCCGGCTCCCGAACCGAGGTCGAGCACGGTCTCGCCGGGATGCAGGTCGGCCACCGCCACCGGGTTGCCGCAGCCCAGGCTGGCCAGCCTGGCCACCTCGGGCAGATCGGCCATCTCCCCTGGCTGATACACCACCACGCCAAACCCGTCTCCGCAGCCGCCCTCCCCACCGCAGCAGGAGGCCTGCGACCCGGCGCCCTCGGCTACGGCCCTGGCGGCGCTCGCGTAGCGCTCGCGAACCTGTTCCACGAGCTCGTCGTCCGAGTGCCGGTCGGTGTGTCCGGCTGGGCCCGAGTGGACGCTGGCAGGGCCGAGCGGTGTTGCTTCTGTCATGGCTGTCTCCCTCGTTGTGGCAGCTGAGCCGGATCCGGCGGAGGGGCCGCCCGGCCCAGGACGATGTCGGCGGCTGATGGGAAACATGAGATGCAGGCCGAGTTGATCTCGATCAGGCTGGCCGCACCGGCTTGCCGAGCCCTCACGAATCCGACCTCGGCCAGCGGGCGGAGGTGGTGGGAGACCGTTGACTGGGCGACCCCGAGCCTGTCCGCGATCTCGCCCACACTCATCTCCCGCGCCCCCCTGGCGAGGAGGTTGACGATCTGCACCCGGGTTGGGTCGGCGAGCGCCCGAAACCAGCTCGCATACTCTGCCGCCGTCGGACGAGCCAGGGGGTCGGCAGCTATCATCGACTATCCACAATAGTCGATGATAGGGTCTCCAAGCAAGCAGGACGCCAGGAGCGACGCGGCCACTCGAGCGGCCCAGGATTGGTGCGGCCGCGCCGCTGCGAGCCCTGGGCCTGGCCAACTCCAGGTCAGGAGCGGTCCTTACCCGCCTCCACCGGCGGGTCCACCGCCTCGATGGAGTCGATGTGGATCACCTCGCGGCGGTTGTCGCGAGTGGGGAAGAGCACCACCAGGGTCTGCGAGAGGGCAGCGGTCACCTGTCCCACGTCACCCACCGAGATGGACGGGATCGGCTCGCCCGTGCTGTGGCGGATCACGTCGTTCACCTTGACCCAGCTGCCCGGTGGCCAGCGCATCTCCGGGGTCAGCTCCTCCGGCAGGAGGTCCTCCTGGGCGACGTTGCCACGATTCCCACCCCAGGGCCTGGGTGGCGACGGCCTGGGCGCGGGCTTAACCGCAACCGGTACCGCGTCCACCTCGACGACGTCAACCTCGATCTCGTCGTCCTCGTCGGTGACCAGGACTGGGCTGGCCTCCTCCTCATCCTCGGGGGTCACCACATCGGCATCCGGAGGTAGCTCGGAACTCATGGGGTCATCCTGATGGGGCGCCACGACGGGCGTTAAGAGCGATCGCGGCAGGCGGCCGCGCCAGTGTCACCAGACTAGCACGCGCCGATTACTCCTCAACCATCGAGACGATGCGCCAGGGGTCCTGAGAGCCGTCGAACTCGATCACCAGCAGGACCGCGTCGTTGGCGCTGGTTGGCGCCGCTCCGGAGCACAGGAAGCTGGTGCGGTCGCGATAGCGCACCCGGGCGGTGGGCCCGTGGGAAGCCGACTCACGGCCGACCTCCAGGTGCAACGACTCCCGGTACGGGCTGACCTGGATGCCCGCCATCTGGTAGGCGCTGAAGCGAGCTCGCACCTCACTCAGGGCATCTCCCGAGAAGGCTTGGCCAAGGCGAGTTAGGTTCCCGGTCATGGCCGCGTCATCCATGATCGCCAGGGCCCGCTGCAGTTCGGATCGGAGTCGCTCGGCCAGCTGGGGGCTGGAGGACCGGCGGCGCAGGGGGAGGCTGGGCATGCCTCAGTGGCTCCGGGGCCGCAGTGGCCGCAGCAGGTCGGTGGGCAGATAGGCGGTTTCCTGAGGTGTCGGAGCCGGCCCGGCGTCGATGACCTGGGGCTCCGAGCGGGCCGGCTCGCGGTCCAGCGATACCGGAGCCGGCGGCACCTGGACGGGGGTCTCGTTGGCCCACTCGTAATCCGGGCTCCCGGACCTGGGCGCGCCCTGGGCGCCGGCCGAGTCCGCCTCGGGACGGCTGCGGGGCGCCGGGAAGGCATCACTCTCGGGGACCGCCTCCGAGAGCCCACCGCGACCCAGCAGGGCTACCGGGAGCGCCTCCAGGTTGGCGATCAGGGTCATCCCGGTGGCCTCGGCCATCCACTGCAGGGTGGCCGGGGGCCAGATGGTGGCTCCAGGGTGGACGAAGCAGCGGCTGGCTGAGAAGTGGGGCAGCTGGCTGAGCAGGGTGAATCCGGGCCCCCCCGCACAGACAACAGCGTCTGGCGAGTGACCGCTCTCGATCATGGTCCGGATCACAGCCAGGCTGGTGATGGGGTCCCCTAGGTCGGGGTCATCGGTCACCCCTCGGATCTCGAAGCTGGGCAACAGCTGGCGCGCGCGCCGGAGCAGCTCCACGTCTCCCACCACCACCACGCTAGTCACTCTCGTGCCGTGGGCCGCCGTGCCCCGGGAGCGCGATCGCCTCCGGTCGCCCTGACTTCACCGGCCCACCTTCTCAGCCGACCTCTTCCAGGTGGACCGTCACCTGGTCCAGCCAGGCGGAGTCGATGGCGACTCCCAGGCCCGGCCCCGATGGGACGGGAAGGGTCCCATCCTCAGCCAGGGTGAACGGTTCCTCAAGGAGGTCGCGCCGGAAATATCGGTCGCTGGCGGAGGTGTCACCGGGAAGTGTGAACCCCGGGAGCGACGCCAGCGCCAGGTTGGCCGCTCGGCCGATCCCGGTCTCAAGCATGCCGCCGCACCAGACGGGCCAGTCGGCCTCCCGGCAGGCGTCGTGGATCCGAACCGCCGGCAGGAGGCCGGCCACACGCCCCGCTTTGATGTTGAGGATCCGCCCCGACTGGAGGCGGACTGCCGCCCGAAGGTCGGTCAGCGACTCCACGCTCTCGTCGAGGCAGACGGGAGTCCTGATCTGGGCCTGGAGTGCGGCGTGGTCGAGCAGGTCGTCGTGAGCCAGCGGCTGCTCGATCATCATCAGGTTGAACTCGTCGAGCTGGCGCAGCCGCTCGGCGTCGGCCAGGGTGTAGGCGCTGTTGGCGTCCAGCATCACGGGGGTGGTGGGAAACCGCTCTCGCACCGCGGCCGCCAGCTGCAGGTCGTAGCCCGGCTTGCACTTGAGCTTGATCCGCAAGTAGCCCTGAGCCAGGTAGCCGTCGATGGCGGTCAGGGTCGCCTCCAGGGAGGGTTGGATCCCGATGCTGACGCCACATGGAATGCGCTGCTTGACGCCTCCCAGGATGGCGGCCAGGCTGAGGCCGGCGGCCTGGCCCGCCTGATCCAGCAGCGCCATCTCGGCCGCGGCCTTGGCCATGTTGTGACCCCGCACCCAGGCCCAGCGGGCGGACTGCCCGGCCGGGTCCGCCGCCTCCCGGCCCAGAATCGCGGGCAGGATGTGGCGGCGTAGCGCTTCCATGGTCGAGGCCAGGGTCTCGTAGGAGTAGCCGGGGTCAAGACCGGCGGCGCATTCCCCCCAACCGCGCAGGCCAGCGCCGAAGACCTCCACCAGGAGGGCTCTTCGCTCGGTCTGGGTCCCGAAGCTGGTGGTGAACGGCGACACCAGGGGCAGGGCCACCACCCGCAGGCGGGCCCGTTCGACCGGCAATTCCGGAAGCTGAACCTGAATCATGGGCTGGACTCCCCTCCAATTCTCTCGATGCAGCCCGCCACCAGAGCGGCACGGCTGGCCAGGGAGGCCAGCTCGACCCACTCGCCGGCGGCGTGGGCGTTGCCGCCGACCGCGCCCAGCCCGTCCAGCGTCGGTACGCCCAAGGCTGCGGTGAAGTTGCCGTCGCTGCCGCCCCCGACTGCGATGCCCTCCAGGGGCGGCCATCCCAGGTCAGTGGCCACCTGGGCGGCGATCTGGAAAAGCGAGGTTGACGCGGAACGCTCCAGGGGCGGACGGTTGGCGCCGCCACGGACTTCCAGAACCGCTTCGGGATGCGCCGGACTTAGCTGTTGCAGCTCCCGGTCGACGCGGTCCGCCTCGGCCGCCGTGGCGAAGCGCACGTCCACCTCCAGGACCGCCTCCGCAGGAACGACGTTGGTCCGCTCGCCGCCCCGGAACACGGTGGGGGTCACCGTGGTTCCCCGCTCCGGGCTGGCAATGGCGGCGACTCCGGCCACCAGACCGGACAGCTCGACCACGGCGTTGACACCCCGCTCCGGCTCCAGGCCGGCGTGGGCTGCCCGGCCCAGCAGCCGGAGGTTGTAGCCGCCAACCCCTTTGCGGGCTACCTTGACCGCCTGCCCGGAGGCTGCCTCCAGCACCAGCACCGCCGTGCTCCGGGTCGCCTCACGCTCGATCAGGGAGCGGGAGGCCGGGCTCCCAACCTCCTCGTCGCCGGTGCACAGCAGGGTTACTGGCAGGCTCTGGCCACCGGCCTCGCGGAGCGCGGCCAGAGCCGCCAGGGCTATCACCACGCCGCCTTTCATATCGAATACCCCGGGTCCGCTGGCGCGCCCCCCCTGGATCTCAAACAGGGGCCGGAACGAGCCCACGCTCCAGACGGTGTCGAGGTGGGCCAGCAGTAGCACCCCGGCTCCATCCCCTGATCTCAGGGTCAGGTGGGGCACCCCCTGCTCCGACCCCAGCTCCACCTGCGATGGTCCCAGCAGGCGCTGGATCCAGTCCGCAACGGTCTCGGCGCACCGCTGCAGGGCTGCCGCGTCGCCGCTGGGCGACTCGATCCGAACCAACTCCTCCAGGATCTCGGTCCAGAGGGCCTGGCGCTGCTCAAGCCAGCGCTGCAGGTTGGGCAGCGCGAGCGGCTCACTTCGGGGAGACACGGTTAGATTCTATGGCCGGGACCGGTCATCTCCGGGCGGAGTTGCCAGCGGCGGGTCGCCGCCTGGCTCATCGCCCAGTGGGGTCCCGATCACGGTGGGCAAGGGGTCGATGTGGGGCGGCTGGTGGCCGAAGAACGACCCCAGCAGGAGAACGATCCCGGCGGCATCCTGGCGGAGGCGCGACTCCTGCCACCGTCGGCTCAGCAGCCATCGCGTCAGCAGTCCCATCGCCCCTCAGACTACTTGCAGACCCACTCCCCGGACTCCCCGATAGAGAACATCTTGGCGGCGATGTTGGCCTGCTGGGTGGGATTCCAGATGTCGGTGCCGCCGTGACCGTAGAAGGTGGCGGGCATGAACTGGAAGAGCCCGCTGGCCCCCGATGATCGGTTGACGTCCACCGGGTCGAGCCCCGACTCACACTCGGCGACCGAGATCAGCCAGGTGTAGGAGACGTTGTACTTCTGGGCCGCAGTCCAGATGATCTGCTTGATGGTCCCCACCGCCGGCTCGGCGACCGGCTGCCAGAAGCTGTTGCCGTAGGGCGATCCGGTGGCGACCGCCGCCGCGGCGGGGGCCGGGGGCGGCGGTGGAGGGGTCACCTTGGCCACCTGAAGTGGCATCGTGATCTCGTAGCTGGTCGGGGAGAGGATGTTGCTGGCCTGGCTAGCGATCTGGCTGATCGCGGCCGGCGGGGTCGCCACCGGGCCCCGGACCGCGCTCATCGTGAGCACTCCCACCAAAGGTACTGAGACCAGGACCGCGCCGGCGGCCAGAATCCAGCGCAGGCGGCTGGCGAGCAACGGCAGCGAGCGGGACTGAGCTGAGGCCTCGGGCCTCACGCTCAGCTCAGCGCTGGCCGTATATGAAACCCAGGTACCCTGCGCCATCTGCCACCCATCGGTAATCGACCCGATCCCACCCGCCCCCCGGGGCGCTGAAATTCATCTCCGAAACCTCGAACTGATTGCCCTGTACCGCCTGCACGTAGGCGACGTGACCGTAGCCGTAGCTGTAGCCGGGCACGTCCTGTCCCCAGACCACGATCGAACCCACCTGCGGAGTCTGTCCCTCGGCGTACCCGGCGGCGGCCGCGTTGGCCCACCACTGGTAGGCGTTGCCACCCCAGGTCACCTTGCGCTGGGTGGCCACGTACCAGGTGCAGTCGCCGTAGGCGAACGACCAGCTGCCACTGCCCAGCGCGGGCTGGGGGTTGGACAGGCTGGAGAGCAGCTGGGCCGACTGAGTCCCCAGCTCTTGCTGTACGACCATCGCCTGACTCTCGTCGGCCATCAGCTGGCTGGTGTCGGTGCTGACCACCCGCTGGTCCTTCTGCATGTTGCCCACCAGGGCGGCCACCTGGGACGCGATCGCCGCCGGCAGGGTGGTGCTGCTCAGGAACTGGGAGAGACTGGGGGCGGCCAGGGCGTCGGCAACCGCCTGGCTGCCATTGCCGTCCACGTAGGCCGTGCTGACCAGGTTGGTGAGGGCGTTGCGATCTCCCGCCATCTGCTGTTGCAGGACCGCCGCCGTCTCCTGGTCGGAGGCCAGCCGCTGGTTCAACTGCTGCAGGTAGCTCTGTTCAGCTTCCACCTTGACCAGCAACGCCTTCACCTTGCCCTGGGCCGTGAGGTCACCCTCGGCCTTGAGCTCGTTAAGCAGATTGGTCAGTTGGGCGCTGTTGGTGGCCGTGCCCTGCTTGGCGGAGGCCGCCGGACCGGGTCCCATAACCGCTGAGACCCAGACCGCGCTGGCCATAGCTAGCGCAAGCGAGGCATGCCGAATAATTCGGGCTCCGCGCATCTGTCCTCCCACATAGCGCGACCTTTACGAGGGGGGACCCTAACCGATCCGGAGGCTGCCGGTCAACCTCCCTCTCGGTCCCTGAGCTCCCCGGCGGTATTCAGCTCGAAGGAGTGGACCAGATTCACCAGGCGCCGCAGCTGACCTGGATCGGAGTCGGGCAGGACCCCGTGCCCGAGGTTGAAGATGTGCCCCGGACGGCCGCCGGCCCGCCTCAGAACGGCTTCGGCTGCAGGCTTCAGGACCGGCCACGGGCAGAGCACCAGGGCAGGGTCCAGATTGCCCTGGATGAAGCGGTCGTACCCGACCAATTGCCAGGCCTGATCGAGTGGCAGGCGCCAGTCCACCGACACCCCTGGGGCGCCGGTCGAGGCGATCTCCCTGAGCAGGTGGGCAGAACCTGTGGAGAAGTAAATGGCGGGCGCGCTGGGGGCCAGGGTGGTGAAGAGGCGGCTGAGGTAGGGGGCCACCTGGTCCTTGAATGTGCTCGCGTCCAGGACCCCCGCCCAGCTGTCGAAGACCTGCAGCAACTGGGCCCCGGCCTGCGCCTGGGCGAGTAGGTTTCGGGAGATCACCTCCGTGAGGGTCGCCATCAGCTGGTGCCAAAGGCCCGGCTCCCCGTGCATCAACGCCCGCACATGAGAGTAGTCACGGGAGCCACGGCCCTCCACCAGGTAACACGCGAGGGTGAAAGGGGAAGCCCCGAAGCCGATCAGCGCGGCCCTGTCGCCCAGCCGCTCGCGGGCGATTCTGAGGGCGGCGAACAAATAGGGCGTCGCCTCCTCCGCTGGCAGCACCCGGATCCGCTCCACCTGGGCCCGGCTCCGGATCGGGTCTCCCACCACCGGGCCCACGCCCTCCTGGATCTCAAACTCGATGCCCATGCCCTCCAGGGGCAGGATGATGTCAGCGAACACAACCGCGGCATCCACGTCCAGCAGGTCGACGGGCATGCAGGTCACCTGGGCACACAGCTCGGGCTGGCGCACCATCTCCAGGAGGCTCAGTCGCTGGCGCAAGGCGCGGTACTCTGGCAGAGACCGCCCGGCCTGACGCATGAACCAGACCGGGGTGGCGTCGACCGGTTCCCGGCGACTGGCGGCCAGCAGCCGGGCGGCGGGATTCACAGCGGCGGTGGTGGCATCAGCAAGACCCGGTGAGCATGACAAATTCCCGCGTCGCTCGGCTGGCGGCAGGTTACGCCGCGGTCGCTCACCCCGGGCCATC
The DNA here is from genome assembly GCA_013044295.1 of Candidatus Dormiibacterota bacterium. Classification (GTDB taxonomy): domain Bacteria; phylum Chloroflexota; class Dormibacteria; order Aeolococcales; family Bog-877; genus AG-12. The sequence goes on along the minus strand of JABEUU010000188.1, from coordinate 12,913 downwards.
CGCCGCCTGCACCGCCCTCACGGCCATGGCCGGCTGGAGCGCCGCCCGCCAATCGGCCGGCCCTCCCTCGGGATGGCGCCACCGCCTCCTGCTCGCCAGCTCCGCCATGTTCCTGGCTCAGATCAGCACGGGCAGCCTGAACGACTTCTTCGACCGTGGCTTTGACGAGCTCCATCAGCCCTACAAGCCGATTCCGCGCCACGACCTGACCGCCGCCCAGGCGCTCATCTTCAGCCTCTGCAGCGGGGCCGGCGCGCTGCTGCTGGCGGCCACCTGCGGCCGCTCGGCCGTCAAAACCATGGCCATCGGCCTGGCCAGCGGCTGGGCCTACGACGCCGGCCTGGACCGCCGCCCGGCATCCTGGCTGCCCTTCTTGACGGGGATCGCCACGGTTCCCTGGCTGGGCCCGATGGCCGTCGGGGTGGAGGTGCCCCGGCCGCGGCTCACGGTCGCGATCGGCGGAGCCCTGGGGGTGGGCCTGCACCTTGCCAACGGCGGTCCTGACATCGAGCAGGACCGCCTGGCCGGTCGGCGCAGTCTGCCCGTTCTGCTGGGTCCGCGGCGGACTCGGCTGGGCACCCACCTGGCCCTCACGGTCGCGGCCGGCCTGGTGGTAGCCAGCAGCCCCGGACGGGGTCGCCATCTGGCCCAGGCGGGAGCTCTGGCCTGTCTCGCGCTGTTGGGGGCCGACCGCCTGCTGGCCAGGCCCGGCCGTGGCCCGGGCCAGCACCCTTTCGTGCTGCCGGTGCTGGGGGCGGGGTGCCTGGCCGCGGGCTGGCTGGTCGGAGCGGCGCGGGAGAAAGGAGGTCCGGCCGGTCAGGCGTCCGGAAGCTGAGTTTCGGAACGCCAGCCCGCCGGTTCGAGCGGGGCCGGCCCTGGAGGCAGGGTCGAGGCGCCCCCGCGCCGCGGATCCGACGGGTCGCACCGGTGGTCGATCCGGAGGCTTTGGGCCTGGACCAGGCGATGGCGCACCCGGCGGTCCGGAGGCGCCGCTGGCAGACTTTGCCGCTAGAGCCGACGGCCCCGGGCGGTCGGGTCAGTCGGGCGTGATCGCAAAGGATCAGGACTGCTCATCCTCGCCAAGGCCGTAGTTGGGGAAGTGATAGGAGAGCTCCCGTGCCAGCAGGCCGCCGTGCCCCAGCGAGCTGAGAAACTCGGCGTCCAGGGCTCCTCCCGCGAACCGCCGCGCCAGCAGGATGTCGAGCACGGTCCGGCGCGAGAACAGGCCGCACGAGGACACTCCGATGGCGGCGCAACCTGACAACTCCGCCAGCCAGTAGCTGCTGCCCGGATGCACCGGAAGGCCCCGGCGCACCGGCCTGGCACCGGCGGCGATCAGGGCCGTCCAGGGTGGGTCCAGGGGGTCCGTGGACGCCACCCCGGCGACCAGCAGCAGGTCGCAGCCACGGGCGCTCCGCCGCAGCGCCACAGGGTCGGCGGCCTCCCTATGGGGGAGGTAGCTGAGGCCGACCAGGCTGCCCCCGAACCATTCAACCTTCCGGTGCAGGGCGGCTTCGAAGCGTTCCCGGCGGGCTCCGGAGAGCGACTCGCACACCACCACATCGACACGCAGGGGCAGGAAGGGCTTGACATCGAGGAGCGGGAGGGGGAGCTGGGCCAGCTCCTGTTCGGCGGCGTTCAGCACCGACTCGGGGACTCCCAGCGGGGTGACCTTCACTCCCGCGACCGCCCTTCCTGCCTCCACCGGCATGCCGTCGGGCAGTGTGAACACGGTCACGTCCGGCTGGCTGTTCAGGCGCTTGAGGGCGGCCTGATCGACCGCCACCAGCCCCCGCTGCGCGGCCCGGCAGGTGACCTGGGACTCCACCGGCCGGCCCCCCAGAACTCCATCCCCAGCCACCGCCCGGGCCAGCCGGCGGGCGGCCTCGTCCTCGTGGACATCGCCCTCGTCCAGAAAGACCAGGTGCAGCGGCCGGACCTCCGCTGCGTCCAGGCTGACGTCGTCGGCCCTCTCGAGGCGGTGGCCCTTGCCCAGGATCACGCTCCCACCGGGGGCCTTCAGGTCCTGGCAGAGGATCCCCCCCAGCCAGGCCGAGGAGGGCCCTCGGAGCGCCTCCGCCGCCAGCAGCTCAGCTCGCAACGATGGTCCCGGCCGCCGTCCGGATCGCCGTGGTCCGGGTCACCGCGGTTGGTCCCCGCCGACTTGCGCACTCCCGACCAGGGCCAGCCGGTAGTCCTCCGGGGTGTCACAGTCGAGCGGCCGCCACGGCTCTGGCAGCTCCACCCAAGCCAGCCGGTCCCCCAGGCTCTTCAGGATCGCCCGCGCGCCGACATCGCCCTTGAGCCTCGCCACCAGGGGCCACGTGATGGGGCCAAGAGCTACCGGGTGCCCGGGGATCTGACCGCTGCCGCCGTAGTCGGAGGCCCAGGCGTCGAATCCACCTCGGGCGACCGCCTCCAGGAGGGCTCGGACCGCCTCGGGCCTCATGCCCACCTGGTCCACCAAGCAGACCAGGATCGCCCCGGCCGAGGGCGCCGCTCCCAGCGCCGCCCTGAGGCCCGCCCGGAGCGACTCGGACTGGCCTAGGGCAGCTGTCGGGCAGGCCACCCAGACGACGTCGCCGAGCTCTCCGGCCTGTCCGCGCAGCGACTCCGGGTCCTCGGCCACGACCAGCACGGGCTCGGCTCCCCCGAGGCGCGCCGCGGTGCAGGCATTTTCCAGAAAGGTGGCTCCCTGCCAGCGCAACAGCGGCTTGGAGCGTCCCATCCGAGCGCTCCGGCCGGCGGCCAGAACCACCATGGGTTGAGGAGCCGGCGTGCCGTCGAGGGTCACGCGGCTCCGGCCGTGGAGCTGAGCGCGCCCCCGGATCGTCCGTAGCGGACGGCCACCAGCTCGGCGAGGATCGACAGCGCCATCTCGGCTGGTGTGGCCGCCCCCAGGTCCAGCCCCACCGGGCCGTGGATCCGGTCCAGGTCGGCGGCGGTGGCACCCGCCGCCAGCAGCCGCTCTCGACGGCTAGCCTGGGTCTGGCGGCTGCCGACGGCACCTATGTAGCCCACCCGGCCGGCGATCAGGGTCAGCAGGGTGGGGTCGTCGAACTTGGGATCGTGAGCCAGGCAGACCGCCGCGTCACGCGGCCCCAGCGCGACCCGGGCCAGGCCGCGGTCCGGCCATTCCAGCAGCAACTGGTCGGCGCTCGGGAAGCGCTCCCTGGTGCAGAAGCGCTCCCGCGGGTCGATCACGGTCACCTGATATCCGATCGACTTGGCCAGTTCGCTCAGCACACTGCCGGTGTCGACCGCCCCCACTATCACCAGCCTGGGGGCCGGTACCAGCGGCTGCACGAACACCGACCCCGCGGCCAGCCGCTCGACTCCGGAGAGGCCGCTGCGCAGCCGCCGCTGCACCGCTGCCGTGAGCTCGGCGGGGTCACCGAACGGCCGTGGGTCTCCGACCAAGCCGTCCTCGGTCACCAGGGCGCTGGTGGCCACTGCCGGCCCCTCCAGCAGGGTGCACCAGGCGACCGCTCGCTCCGCCCTCACCGCCTCCCGTAGGGCCGCCACCGCCGGATCTGGGCCGCTCCACTCGAGCCGCTGGACGAATACATCGACCTCTCCGCCGCAGGCCAGCCCCACCGACCAGCCCAGCTCGTCGGCGATCCCGTAGTGGAGGACGCGCGCGGGAGCCTCCCCGTTCAGGGTGCGGAGCGCCTCCTCCACCACGTCCGCCTCCAGGCAGCCCCCGCTGACCGAGCCCACCATGCGGCCATCCGGGGCGACCGCCAGGCGCGCTCCGGGGGGACGCGGTGTGGAGCCGGCTGTACCCACCACGGTGGCCAGCGCGACCGCCGGGACCTCCGCCGACCAGCTGTCGATGGTGGCCATCACCTCACGCATCTGAAGCCTCCCTGGGGTGGATTGGAAATTGGCGCCGGACCGGACGCCCGAGCAGGCCGGTCTGGAGCAGCCGGCTGAGCTCGTCCAGGCTCTCCAGATTGTGCACCGGCACGATCCGGTCCAGGAATGGTAGGGCTGCCCGCATGCCGGCGGCCGAGGGCTGGAACTGGGGATCCCCCATCCGAGGATTGCACCAGATCAGGCGCCAGCTGGCGCGTTGGAGCCGGGCCGTGGCCGCCGCCAGCCGAGTCGTGTCGCCCACCTCCCAGCCGTCGCTCAGCACAATCGTCACGGGTCCTCTGGCGAGGGCCCGGTGGCCCCACTTGGAGAGCAGCTGCTGGAGGCACTCCCCGATCCGGGTCCCGCCCGCCCAGTCGTCGACGGCGGCTCCCACCGCCTGCAGCGCGCGCCCGGGGTCGGGCTGGCGGAGCTCCCGGGTCACCCGGGTCAGCCGGGTACCGAAGACGAAGGCCTCGCTGGAGTGGGTGGAGCGTTCCAGGGCGTGCAGGAACCGCACCAGGACCCGGCAGTAGCGCTCCATCGACCCGCTGACGTCACAGATCACCAGCAGCGGGCGGGGCCGCTGTCGGCGCCGGCTGTGCACCAGTAAGAGCCACTCGCCCTGATGCCGCAGGGCCGACCGTTGCGAGCGCTGCCAGTCGATCCGATGGCCCCGGCGGTTCGCTCGCAGCTGGCGCGAGGGCCGCTCCGGGTGGCGGGCGCCGAGGCTGGCGACAGCCCGTTCCAGATCGCGCATCTCCTCGGCGCTGCAGGCGCCGAAATCCAGCTGGCGCAGCCGCTCGTCGGGGCTCGCCAGGCCCCGCGGGGGGCGCTCCTGGGAGCTCCCGGCACCGCCTTCCTGGGCCGACCCGGGCACGGCGGCGGCCACCCGCACGGTCAGCAGGGGAAGCCCCCGCGGCTCCGGCGCCGCGGGGGAGCCTGCGAAGGTGCGCAGAAAGACGGCGTCGAAAACCGCGTAGTCGGAACGCCGGTGACACCAGGTCGCGCGCAGGGCGGAGCGCAGGTCCTCTCGGCTCGCCACTCCGACCACGCCGGCCGCCTGCAGTCCCCAGGGCACATCCGCCGGTCCGACCCCCAGGCCGGCTTGCCGGAGCTCCCTGGCGAAGGCGACCAGGTGCCGCAGCAGGGCGGGTTCAGGGTTCGGACTGGGCACGGCTCACCAACTCCGCCAGCCGCATCTCCCTCATGCTCACCAGGTCCTCCTGATACTTGAGCAGGCTCCCGAGGGTGACCTCGACCGTCTCCACGCTGAGGCTTTCGCGCTCCAGCGCCACCAACGCCGCTGCCCAGTCCAAAGTTTCCGCCACTCCGGGGACTTTGTACAGATCCAGCTGGCGCAGGCCCTGGACGAACGCCACCACCTGGCGGGCCAGGGCGATGCCCACCCAGGGCGCCCGCAGGCGCACGATGGCCAGCTCGGCCTCCGCCGTGGGGTAGTCGATCCAGTGGAAGAGGCAGCGGCGTTTGAGGGCGTCGTGGAGGTCTCGAGTGCGATTTGACGTGCAGATCACAGCGGGGGGCCGGCGGGCCCGCAGGGTTCCCAGCTCGGGGATGGTCACCTGCCAGTCGGAGAGCATCTCCAGAAGGAAGGCCTCGAACTCATCGTCGCTGCGATCCAGCTCGTCGATCAACAGCACCGCGCGGCCCTGGTCGGGGGGATCGAGGGCCTGCAGCAGGGGGCGGCGGATCAGGAAGCGCCTGCTGAAGACATCGAGCCCCGCCTCCCCGCTCACCTCCTGCTGCCGGATTGCCAGCAGCTGCTGGGGGTGGTTCCACTCATAGACAGCCTGGCTGATGTCGATGCCCTCGTAACACTGCAGCCGGATCAGGGGAGCGCCCAGGCACTGGGCCAGGGTTTTGGCCAGCTCCGTCTTCCCCACCCCGGCTTCCCCCTCCAAGAGAAGGGGGCGTTCCAGCCGCAGGCTGAGGTAACAAGCGGTCGCGAGAGCGCGATCCGCCAGGTAGCCCGCCGCGGCCAGGCTGCGGGCCATGTCGTCCACGCTGGCCAGTTCAGGCGCTCCGGGCCACCCCTGAGAGATTGCCGGGGGTGGCCCGCTGGCGCCGGCCCTAGTTGGTTCCAACCGCTAGGGGCTGAGAGACCGTCGTTGGGCGCCGGCTGGGTCGCTCACGCAGCCTGTTCCAGGGCCCTGCGGGTCAGCACCCGGGCCAGATGAAGCCGGAAGTCAGCCGTGGCGCGGACATCGCTGGTCGGCTCAAGACCGTCCGAGGCGTGCGCCGCGGCCTCAACAGGGGTGGCCCCGGAGGCGAGCGCGGCCTCCACACCGCGCGCGCGCACAGGAGTTGGCCCCACGTGGGTCAGCCCCACCCTCCAACCGGCCTCGGTGCGCTGCACTCCAGCACCCACGATCGCCCAGTCGAACAGGCGGCGCCGGAACTTGAGATAGCGGCGGGGCCCGGCGGCGACCGGGAAGACGACCTCGCAGACCAGTTCATCCAGATCAAGCGGGGTTGTGAAGAGGTGCTGGAAGAAGTCCCCCGCCGCGATCCGGCGGCGATCGGTGACGATCATGGCGTCCAGCATCGTGGCCAGAGTCGGGTAGTCGCCGGCCGCGTCGGCATGGGCCATGACGCCGCCCAAAGTGCCCCGGCTGCGGATCTGCGCGTCACCCACCTCGCTCGCCATCTCCGCTAGGAGGGGCAGGTGGCGCTGCACGACCTCCGATCGGGCGAGCGTCACGTGCCGGGTCATGGCACCGACCCGCAGATGTCCGTCCTCAACTCGGACGTAGTCGAGTTCGCGCACGGCGTTGACGTCTACCAGGTGGGCGGGGCGGGCCAGCCGCATGCGCATCATCGGCAGCAGGCTCTGACCTCCCGCGATCACCTTGGCCTCGGGGCCCGCCTCCCGCAGCTGGGCCACGGCCTCGGTCACTGAGTGGGCTCGGGAGTACTCGAATGCGGCTGGAATCACCGTGCTGCCTCCTGAATCATCCGCCAGATCCGCTCTGGAGTGGCCGGCATGTCCACATGGTGTATGCCCAACGGGCTCAGAGCGTCGCAGATGGCGTTGATAACCGCCGCCGAGCTGGCGATGGTGCCCGCCTCGCCGATGCCCTTGACCCCGAGCGCGTTGGTCGGGCTGGGAGTCACGGTCCGATCCAGGGTCGGGACCGGCAGCTCGTTCATGGTGGGAATCAGGTAGTCCACCATGGTCCCCGTCACCAGTTGGCCACTCTCCTGGTCGTACACCACCTCCTCGTAGAGCGCCTGGGAGATCCCCTGGGCGATCCCGCCGTGCAGCTGGCCCTCCACGATCATCGGATTGATCACGTTGCCGCAGTCGTCCACGGCCACGTATTTCTGGATTGCCACCGCACCGGTGTCGCGGTCCACCTCGACCACGCAGATGTGAGCCCCGAACGGCCAGACGAAGTTGGGCGGATCGAAATAGGAGACCGCCTCCAGGCCGTGCTCCATGCCCTCCGGCAGGGAGCCTCCGTAGGCCGCCAGGGCGACCTCCTGGACGGTCTTGTGAGCGGCCGGATTGCCCCTCACCGAGAAGGTACCCTGGGCGAAGTCCAGATCATCCGGGGACGCCTCCAGGAGGTGGGCCGCCAACTGGCGGGCCTTCTCCCGGACCACAGTCGCCGCCTGGTGGAGCGCCATTCCCCCCACCGCCAGGCTGCGGCTGCCATAGGTGCCGTAGCCGAACGCGGGGCCCTCCGCGGTGTCGCCGTGGTGGACTTCGATGGCCGCGAGGGGCACTCCCAGGGTGTCGGCGACGATCTGGGAGAAGGTGGTGTCATGTCCCTGGCCATGAGCATGAGTGCCGACATACGCCGCCACCGATCCGGAGGGCAGGAACCGGATCTCAGCCGCCTCCACCAGGCCGATCCCGCCGGTCGCGGCGGCGGTCGGCTGACTCGGTCCGAAGCCGCAGATCTCGACCCAGGTGGAGAGCCCGACGCCTATCAGGCGGCCCTCCTCTCGGGCCTTCGCCTGGCGCTGCCGCCAGCCGGGATAGTCGACCAGCTCCAGGGCGCGGTCGAGGGTACCGTCGTAGTTGCCGGAGTCATAGGTGAGGCCGAAGTTGTTGACGTAGGGGAACTCCTGGGCGAAGTTCTTGCGGCGCAGGTCGGCGGGGTCCATTCCCAGCTCCTGCGCCACTCGGTCCACCATCCGCTCGCAGAGGTGGGTCCCCTCGGGCCGTCCGGCGCCGCGGTAGGGATCGGTCGGCACCTTGTTGGTCAGGACGCCGACGGTGCGGGCGGAGATCGCCTCCCAGCGATAGACGCCACCTGACATCAGGCATGCGCAGGCCTGGAAGGCGCCGAAGGTGCCGTGATAGGCGCCCAAGTCGAGCACCTGGGTCAGCCGCAGGCCCAGCAGGGTGCCGTCGCGCAGCGCCGCCGCCTCCGCGGTGAAGACCTGGCCGCGGCCGTGGATGGTGGTCATGACGCTCTCGGTCCGGGTCTCGATCCAGCGCACCGGCCGGGAGAGGATGCGCGAGGCCGCCGGCACCAGGTAGTCCTCGGGGTAGGGACTGATCTTGCTGCCGAAACCACCGCCGACATCAGGCGAGACCACCCGCACGTGGCTCTCCGGCAGCCCCATGGCCCCGGATACGAAGAGTCGGATGAAGTGCGGGTTCTGACTGCTGAGCCAGAGGGTCAGCCGCTCGTCATAGGGGGAGTAGTCGGCCATCACGCCCCGCGGCTCGATGGCGGTGGGCGCGAGCCTCTGCTGCAGGATCCGCTCGCTGACTCGGATCTCGGCCTTGGCGAAGGCCGCGTCGATGTCGCCGCCGGCAAAGGTCATGTCCCATCCGATGTTGTCGGGCCCGTCGCTGTGGGCTTTGAAACTCCCCGCGACCATCGCCGCCTCGGGGTCGACAACGGCCGGCAGCGGCTCGTACTCCACCTGGACCAGATCGGCGGCATCGGCCGCCAGCGCTCGGCTGGTGGCGACCACAACCGCTACCGGCTCGCCCTGAAAGCACACCTCCGACTCCGCGATGGGAAAGCGCTCCGGCACGTACTTCTTCTCCGGCGCGAAGGCGGGCGTCACCGGCATCCCCCCCGAGATCTGCGCCTTGAAGTCCTGGGCTGTGAGTACGGCCAGGACTCCCGGGAGCGACTGGGCCGCGGCCTTGTCGATGCCGACGATGCGGGCGTGGGGATGGGGGCTGCGCACCACCGCCATGTGGGCCAACCCGGGCAGCACGTGATCCTCGATGAAGTGGCCCCGGCCGGTTATGAGTCGCGGGTCCTCCCGCCGTTGCACCCGGGCGCCGATGAGCTGGCTGACGGCCATCGCTCTACCCTCCCATGGGGGCGGCGGCCCCCGCTCGCACCGCCTCGCCGGCGGCCTTGACCGCCTTCCGGATGTTGACGTAGCCGGTGCAGCGGCAGAGGTTGCCCTCCAGGCCGCGCCCGATCTCCTCATCGCTCGGGTCGGGGTTGTCCGCCAACAGGGCGGTGGCGGCCATGATGAATCCGGGGGTGCAGAAGCCACACTGCAGCCCGTGCTGCTCCCAGAAGGCCGTCTGTAGTGGGTGTAGCTCGCCGGGAGCGGCCAGGCCCTCGATGGTGGTCAGGCTGGCCCCCTCCGCCTGCAACGCCAGCATGTTGCAGGACTTCACCGGGGCGCCGGCCAGGAGCACGGTGCAGGCGCCGCACTGGCTGGTGTCGCAGCCCACGTGGGTGCCGGTCAGTCCGCACACCTCGCGCAGGTAGTACACCAGCAGGAGTCGGGGTTCGACCTCGTCGATCCGCTCCACGCCATTGACCTTCAGCCGCAGAGTCTGCCCCATCGCCACCCTCCATTCGAGCGGTCCGCGCGGCGCCCCTGGGGCGATGGCTCGAGCCCGGAACCCGTCGCCGGGAGCGTCATCGCCAGGGCCCGCGGCCCATGCCATCGGCGCAGTATGGCCCTTTCGGTGCGCCTTCGCAATGGCGGCGCGAGGCGGTCTCCGGCTTGATCCACGGCCGGCCCCGGCGGCGTTCTGACGGCTCTCCCCGGGCGCTGTTCCGAAGGGTCCGCTGCGGCACGGTCATGGCCCGTCCATGGCCCCCGGTGGTCCCAGGTCCGCCGTGGGGCGCTCGCCACGCCCGCCCTGGCCGGGCGACGCCCCTTGGCCCCGCGAGGGAGAGCGCCTCGCCGAACCGGGCGGGATACCATTGCCCGGTGGCAGATGTGGCTGGCGACCAGGCTGCTGGGGAGGACATGCGTGACTACGGCGGAGATGGTCCGGAGCTGAGGATCCGGCCGGCGCCGGAGCAGCGGGCGCGGGCCGCCCTGACCGCCGCCATGTGGGTCGGTTTGCTGCTGCTGCCGGTGGGGCTGCTCATGGCTCTGCTGGCCCGGTCCCTGGTGTGGGTCGGAATCCTGGAGGGTTGGGCGGTGCTGCTGGCCTTCCTCTCGTACTTCGGCCAGGGGCACAACGCTGTCTTCGTCGGCGGGGCCGGGATTCGCCGGGTCTCACGGGGATGCAACGTGACCGCTCCCTGGGCCGAGCTGGAGTCGCTTGAGGTCAGCCTTCCCGGTCACCGGATCGTGGTTATCAAGATCAACTCGGCCGACTTCCAGGTGAGGAAGCGCGGGCGGGGCCGCTCCCGGGCCGCCGACGTGATGCAGCGGTACGTGCCGGAGGCTTTCCAGTTCCGACTTGATCGGGCGAGCGCGGACCGGCTGGTGTCCAGCATCGCCCGGCAGCGGCCCGACCTGCCTGGCATCACCAGCTGGGAGCGTGACAGCCGCCCTCCCGCGACCGGGCTGGATTCCTGACAGCCGGGGACTGTCCGGAAGCGGTCCCTCCCCTGCGCGCCGGCCCCTGCCGTGCCCGCCTCACCCCCGGTCGGTTCGGCTTCCGGCGCGGCCAGACGGAGGCGCTCATCCGCGAGTTCGAGGGGAAGCGTCGGGAGCCGTGATCGGGCCGCGCCGGAAGCCCGCCCCTCAGGCCGGCTCCTGATCGGACTGCGGCCGCAGCCGGGAGCGCAGCCGCAGTCGCTCCTGGGCGCGGCGTTCCTCCAGCCCCGCCACCAGCCGCTCGCCGGCCTCAACCATTTCCCTCAGGAGCTGCTCCAGCCCAGGATCCTGATGGGCGGCCGGCTGCTCGGCCAGCCTCTCCATCCGGCGCAGGACCGACCTGGCGTCGCGGGCGGCCGCCTCGAGAGCCTGCAGCCCGGCCACTCCGCCGAACTCGGGCAGGTCAGGCATGCCGGGCTCGCTGGGCGCCCCGGTAGCAGGGCACCAACAGGGCCGCGGCCCCCAGGTACGACCCGGCCATGATCGTGAATCCGGTGCCGAAGCCGAGATGCTGGATGGCCTGGCCGACGCCGATGATCCAGAGCGAGCCCACGCCGTAGCTGATGGCGAAGTAGAGCCCGAAGATCGCCGACTGGGCCTGGGCGGTGACGCCGTCACTGAGCAGCGCCTGGAGAAGGGGGTTCTCGACGTAGGCCACCAGTCCCACCACCAGACCCAGCCCAGCCAGCGCCGCCACGGGCAGATGGGTGGCCTGACCGAGGGCGAACACCGCTACCGCCGACAGCCCATAGGCGGTCCACAGCACCGGTACCCGGCCGAATCGGTCGGAGAGGGGCCCACCGACCAGGGGTCCGACGACAGCTCCCAGCAGGACCAGATTGAAGATGACCCCGACCGTCAGCTCGGACAGGTGGGCCCCGTTTCGAAGGTAGAGCGGGATGTAGGCGTTGAGGGTCCCGAGACCCCGGCCCCCCGCGGCCACCGTTCCCGCCAGGATCGCGAAAACCGCCACCTTCGGGTCGATGAACTGGGATCGGCTGAGATGGGGAAGCTGGAAGCGCGGGGCGCCCGCGGCCGGGGCGACCCGGTGCTCCCGGGGCACCGGCGGAAAGGTCAGGAGCAGGATCAGGGACATGACCATCAGCGGGATGGACATCAGCAAAAGGGTCGGCCGCCACCCCCAGGCTGAGATCAGCAGCGCGGCCGGGATCGGCACCACCAGTGAGCCGATGCTACCTCCGATGGTGGCGACGCTGAGGGCGGTGCCGCGCCGCTCGGGGTATAAGCGGGTCGCCACCGCGCTGCCCACCGGGTGCTGCTGACTCGACGCCAGCGAGCCCAGCCCCTGGCCGGCGGCGAAGACGAAATAGGCGGGCGCCAAGCCCTGGACGATCGAGCAGAGCCCGACCACCAGATTCTGCCCGCCCAGGATCCAGCGCGCCGCCACCCGGCGGCCCACGAAGCCGGCCGTGGCCTGGGTCAGCCCGCCGACCACTCCGATCACGCCCACCGCCAGCCCCAGGGTCGCGTAGTTGAGATGGAAGGCGATCAGGATGGCGGGATAGGTGAGCGGCAGCAGCCCGGAGTACATGTGCTGGCTGGCGTGCGAGGCGGCCACCAGCCCCAGAGCCCGCTTCCGCTTGATCGCGGGCGCGGCGGCGGGCTCGACTTGCACCCGACCAGGATAGAGCCAGCTCAGCTGCCGGTCGGGGCCACCGCGGGTCCGTAGATGAAGCCGGCCAGGCGTTCGGTGGAGCTGCCGGTGCCGCCCGCCGCCACTCCGCGCAGGTCGACGTAGGGCGGAAGCGGTCCTGGCAGAGCCCAGTTGGACTCCGCCACCGTGTAGTTCCCGGCGCTGTCAACCCCCACCACGAAGGCCACGTGACCTTCGCCGCTGTCCACGTACACGGCTATCGCGCCCAGCTCGGGAGCCGGCCCGACCGAGAACCCCGCCCCCGCCGCCAGTCCCAACCACTGTCCGGCATTGCCGCCCAGCAGCCCCTGAGCGGTGTGCCAGGTGACCAGCCGTCGAGTGGCCACATACCAGGTGCACTGGCCGGTCGCGAAGCCCTCGTACCCGGCCGGGAATGGGGCGGGCGCGCCGGTGCAGGCGGAGGGGTCAACCGCCAGGCCGCCGGGCTCCGGCCCGCAGGGCAGCGCCCAGGTGGGGAAGGCCGGAGCGCCGGCCAGGAGGTCGTGTCCGGGCGGGAGCATGAATCCACCCGGGTCGGGCAGCAACCCGCTGAGGGCGGGCCAGGCGGCTGCCGCCGCCCCCGACCCCAGCAGTCCCACCAAAGAGAGCGTG